>JACPTH010000041.1 GCA_016192885.1 bacterium
GATTCCACCAAAACGCTCAAAATAGCATTGCAAGCCAAAATCATTTTTTAGCGTATCTTCTTCAATAATCATTAAAAATCCGCCAAAAAACTTCTTGTTGTCTTTAGGATCATCCACATATCTCCAAGCGAGCCATCCACTTTTTCCCGTTCCTAACGAAACGGGATGCGGGTCTCTTTCTTGGCGAAGAATTGAATCAATGTAATCTTTATCCCCGAACCACCTTAATGTAGAAAAGATCATTTGCTCTTTGGGGTTGGGGGCTCCCCCTTTTTCGGCGTTAGATTCCTCTTTTCGCATAGCTATTGCTTCAATAAATGATTTAATGGGGGTTTTGTATGCGGCCTTGTCGCTGTTTTCCCAATCGATTTTGAAATCAGAATCAAACCAAAAAATCTTCACGTCCGGCAAAGATATTCTGATTTCATTAATTCTTTCGCCACGTTTAATTCCCCCCGGAGCGAAAAGTTCAGTATCAATTTTAATGAATTTTTTTATCAGCAGGGAAATTTGAAATTTCGGGTCAATTTCGGCAGAAAGTTTTGCCAAGACAAGCTGAAGTTCTTTTTGAAGCTTTATTTTGTTCTGCTCAAACTCATGATCGAATCTCTTCGATGCTTGGTTATACGAAATGAAGAGGGGAAGAAATCAGGGAAACCGGTACAAGAATCCATTGAAACAAAGAAACCGGACGAATGTGAATGCGATGTTTCACGGAATTAATGAGTTGAAAGAAAACCGCGGTTATCTAATGGAAATTTTCCAGAGCGCTTTCTAAAATTGGAGGTTGTCCTCACGCGTCCAACCAATTTTCCTTCCGTTATGGTAGATTATTTCAAACCAATATCTTTTTCCGATTAGTTTGTTACTCTTGATTTGGACGTTTACTCCCTTGGGAATGGTTCCTAGCAATGGAGCTTTCGTGCTTGGTTTGGAGCGAACATTAGCTAGATTAGCCGAAATTAACCCTTCCTTTGGAACGGATTTCCCTGAAAAACCCCTAACGGTTTCAGAAGGTGGGGCGGGTTTAGCTACTACAACGCTGATTTTACTTGCCGCCGCGGCTTTTCTGGCCGCTGCTTGCATTGTTGCCGCCGTTATGCTCGCTATGTTTGCGTTGGCTTCTTTGCCCGCTTTTAAGGTTCCGACTATACTGCTCATAACGGTTTCAGGGCCGATGTTAAGAAGGTCATCCCGAACCCAACCAATTTTTCGGTTGAAATCCCACTTTATTTGGGTCCAACCGTTTTTTCTTTCAACCACGGAACCCTTTGTGTTCAAGGCGACCTTGAATAGTAATTTCGCCTCCGTGGAGGGACCTTCTCGAACGTTTACTCCGCTTCCCGCAACATAGGCTACCCATTTTTCCCCGCTCGCTATCGTTGAAAATGGAGGCGATGTAGGAGAAACCGAACCGCCATTATTTACTGAAATGGAGGAAATTACGGATGAAGGGCTTTTTTCTGAAATCGAAGCGGGTTGATTAGACGGATTAGAGGTGGCTTGGCTTGTATTCGGAGTGGAAGATGATGAGGTTTCCGATGACGAGTACAATGTTTGATGCACAGTGCCCTCGCCTGGTTCGAGCGGGAATTGAGGGATTTCAGTTTTCTTAATGCTAGGTGGAACCTGTGGGGGAAGGGTTTTCTCTTCGAGAAATTTTAGAGCTTTCTGCCCCATCATAACCCCCAAAAAAACCACCGATAGGACAATAATAACGAGAGACAATTTTTTAATTTTCCCCACGCAATACACCTCTAGTCCAAAATTTACCTATTGTATTCTTGGTTTGCGTATGTGTCAATAGTATCATCTCAAATAAAGGGGGCACGCGCCTGTTGCACGACGCCCAATTAGGAATTAAAAATTTTGAATTACGAATTGAAAAACTCGTTTCATTGAAGAGTTTGGAAAAATAAAAAATTTTCAATACGCTTTAATATAACCAATGCGTTCCGGCCTTGGGGGAAAGATTTGAGAATGGAAGTTTCAAGAGTTTTCGCATCGGTGATTCTTTTTTTTTCTGCCCTTTGCATTTATTCAATCACAAATTATGGGGGAATTCGAGAAGCGGATTCTGAAATTGTTTTTAGGGTAACGGAATCCTTAGCGGCTCGCGGAGATTTTGAGGTTACTAGCCAATTGAATTCGTGGAGAGGGTTTGGTGTTGCACCTGGTAAAAATGGAAAACTCTATTCTGTGTTTGGCCCCTTACAGTCGGTTTTATTGGTTCCAATTTTAAAAATTGCTCAAAAATTAAAAATGGTTACAAATTGGCCAAAAGATTTTGAAAAAATCATTCCCATCAGTTATTGGGTGAATTCCTGGAAAGGAGATTCGTTTGGTTTCAATGAAAGACCCAAAAAAATTGAACCGCATGCCCTACGTTTCTTGGTTTCATGGGCAAACCCAATTTTTTCCGCTGCGGGGGTCGTTCTTT
>JACPTH010000042.1 GCA_016192885.1 bacterium
GAATTCTTTTCCACGTTGGCGTCTCAAGCCGTAATTGCCTTCGAAAATGCCCGATTATACTCCTTGGCCATTACCGATTCGATTACCAAATTGTACGTTCACCGCTACTTCCAACTGCGACTCGATGAAGAAGTAAAGCGAAGTCAAAGGTACAACTCCACCATGTCCCTCCTTATGTGCGATATCGATCATTTTAAAGAGATTAATGACACCTACGGGCACCAGCAGGGAGACCTTATTTTAAAAGAGATTAGCAATATTCTGCGTCGGGATATTCGCGTAACGGATATCCCCGCGCGTTATGGGGGAGAAGAGTTCGTGATTATTCTCCCGGAAACGGCCATGGATGACGCCAAAATCGTAGCCGAGAGAATCCGCCGCGATATCGCGAAATTTGAATTCCCCGCCCTTGCGCAAAATCAACCGGCTATTCACGCGACTATTTCCATCGGCGTCGCGGGTTTCCCGATAAACGCAAATAATAAAGACGAGCTGATTCAAAAAGCGGACAGTTCGATGTACCAAGCAAAAGGTTCCGGAAGAAACCGAGTGATTCTATGCAACAAAGAGTGAGTTAGAACTTTTTTCTATGGTTGATTTAAAAATTACGGGCTTAAAATCGGGCGATTCACGAAAGCCAGGTTCTCGCAGAAAAAGCGTTCAGGGAAGTTCGGAACCCGCCTTTGTAAGCGCTTTTCAGAATGTTAAATTCCGCGCTCTAGAAGGCGACTTAAAGGAACTTCTAAATCAAGTTAGGGCGCTCGGAGACTCGTTTTTTCGCTCTCCAACCGAATCCGGCCTGGAAGAGTACAAAGACGGAATTCGACAGTTTTTAGAGCGAATTTCCAAGGAACTTTTTTCCCTGCATGAAGAGACAAGCATGCAAAATCCAAACCGACAAAAAATCTTCCAGCTCGTGGATACCGTAAACCTTGAAATAGACACTCTAACCCGCGATACTCTTCAGAAAGATAAGGCTTTACAGTTGCTTGGCAGCCTCGACGACATTCGTGGGTTAGTCATGGATGCGATCATTTAAGATAATGAATTCAAGCGACTCCATTCAAATTACGATCATCACCGGGATGTCAGGGGCCGGAAAAACCCAGGCCATGCACTATTTCGAAGATGCCGGCCATTTTTGCGTTGATAACTTGCCTCCTGCTCTTCTTCCAAAATTCGCGCAACTTTGCATGGACACCCAAGGGAAAATTTCGCAATTGGCCGTGGTTATAGATATTCGCGGAGGAGAATTTTTTCATTCCCTGTTCCAAACGCTTGACACGCTTAAACAACTTTCCATTCCCTACCGAATACTTTTCCTGGAAGCGTCGGATGAAGTTCTTGTCAGAAGGTTTTCGGAGACCCGTAGAAAACACCCTTTGAGCACCGGCGGCAGGATTAGCGACGATATTGATTTCGAACGAAAAAAAATGGCCGCAATTAGGTCCGATGCCACATTTATCATCGATACTTCCTGTATTAACTCCCGGGAGTTATATGAAGAAATCAGAAAAGTGCTTGAAACCGAAGTCGCTTCCAAACGTTTGACCGTCATCGTGGTGAGTTTTGGCTTTAAATATGGCATTCCTCTCGATTCAGATTTGGTTTTCGATGTTAGGTTCTTGCCTAACCCGTTTTATATCCCCGAACTAAAAGAATCAAATGGTCTTGATGAGCGCGTTTACAATAATGTGATTAACTCGGCGGGAGGCGCGGAGTTCGCCCGTCGACTAAAGGAGTTTATCGAATACCTGATCCCTCAGTTTATTCATGAACCAAAAAGCCGCGTCCAAATCGCCATCGGGTGCACCGGCGGAAGGCATAGATCGGTCGCTTTCGCCGAATTCCTTTTTCGCGAATTGAAGGGAGAACAACTCGTCGTTCTTCGTCAACATCGCGATTTAGAGTCGGGGTGATATTTTGAATTCAAGCTTTTCGCAAATTCAAGTTGAAATCCGCAGGCTCGCGGATGAAAAGGGAATCGTAATTCTGGCCCATAATTACCAACGCGGCGAAATTCAAGACGTTGCCCATTTTACCGGCGATTCTCTTCAAATGGCAAAATTCGCGGTACAAACATCCGGAAGCGCCATTCTGGTTTGCGGAGTGCGGTTTATGGCCGAAACCGCCGCGATCTTGAACCCCCGGCGCCATGTTTATATTCCTGAACCTGACGCAGGGTGCCCTATGGCAAATATGATCGATGAAAACACCCTTCGTCGACTTCGCCTCGAAAACCCAACCGCGGTTGTGGTATGTTACGTGAACTCAAGCGCCGAAGTGAAGGCGTTAAGCGATATTTGCTGTACTTCTAGCAACGCCGTCCGGGTAGTAGCTTCCATTCCGAAGGAAAAGCCGGTCCTTTTTATTCCCGACCAAAACCTTGGAGGTTTCGTGAAGCGATCGTTAAATCGAGAAAATATGATTTTATTCCCTGGTTATTGCCATGTTCACAACTATCTAAATGTAAAATCAATTAAGGAACTTAAAGAAAGTGACCCTGATTCGATTCTTCTTATGCACCCGGAATGTACTCAAGAAGCCCTAAAACTAGCCGACCACATAGCAAGTACAGGGCAAATGATAGAATTCGTAAAAAAATCTCAAGCAAAATCATTTATTATTGTCACAGAACGAGAAATTACTTATCCCCTTAAAAAAGCGAATCCCGATAAAAAATTCATTCACCCGGACCCCCCGCTTCTTTGCCCAAATATGAAATTAACGACTATTCAAAAAGTTCTTGAAGCGGTAAAATCCCCCGCGCACCGAGTAACCGTATCTGAATCGGTCAGAATCAGTGCGGTCCAAGCCTTAAACCGAATGCTGGAAGTGTGATTCGACAGGTTAGTTTTAATACGGGTTATTGCTGATTCTTAATTTACTCTTTACCTTTCTTAAATCTAATCTGGATCTCCCCTTTCCAAATCGACTTCTCTCCAAGAGTCGAAGCGGATACTTGTGTGACCAGATAATCAACGGCTTTTGGAGAAAGTTTCCTTAAAAAAACGTTAATGGAGTTCATTCCTCCGGCCGTGATTTGATAAGTTCCGGAAACGATTTTATCGCTGTCAGGATTGCTTTCTTGATTGGGTTGAATTTTCAGGTCGCATTCGTTGGCGGTTTCTTCAAGAAACTCGTTCATTCCGGAAACCGGAGAAATTGAAGGGTTTTTTTCAGGGAGCCCATTCAAAAGAAGGGTAATTTCTAAGCTTTTTCCGTCATTCTCGCTTTTAACATCTTTAACTTTGCTTTTTGAAACTTCTTCCATGATTCCCTTCATCTCATCAGCATTCATTTGGTCATTACCCGCTAGAATTATCGAGACCGCAACGCCCTCATCGCTTTTTGAGAAGTCCTTGCAACCGAAAGACGTAATTTTCCCCTTAACTTTCGAATTGTTTAGAAAATCATCAAGGGAATCGGCTATCAACATTGAGGCGTAGGTCGGCGGAGCGCGGTCAGATACCATTGTTTCTTCAGGAATCACATCCGGTTTTGGGGAAGCCTTTTGCAGCTTTTCGACGAATTCTTTAATCTTTTTACTGTTCGGAGCTGATTTTTGCGCTATTTCAATGTTTCTCCAAGCGTCCAAAAAATCCTTTTTCTTGGCGGAAATCACGGCTTTCATGAAACGACCTTTCGCGAAATCGGGAACTCTCTCAAAAATCAACTTTAATTCTTCGCTCGTTCGCTCAAAGTTATTCATTTTAAAATATCTGGTTGCAAGCTTCATATGCGCTTCGCAAAACATCTTATCATTCTCATCAATTTTCCCGGGCGCGGAAATGGTCGGCATTTGACCGCCCGAAGGCCCTGAATTTCCCGATGTTGAGGAATCTCCTGAGGATGATGAATCTCCAGATTCCGAAGAAGTGTCCGAATCCCCTGAATTCCCTGAATCACCGGACGCCGAACTATTATCGCCGTCTTTTTTCAAATACTTATCGATTCCGCCTTTTATCTTTTCAATCTGCTCGGGGCTTAAATTTTTCGCTAAAATAACTCGCTCCGAAGATTCGCCCCCATTTGCATGGGGAAGAAATGCAACGCAAAAACAAATTCCAACAAGGTGAAATTTTAATAAATCACTTATTTCAAAAAATCTCATACTACCTCCCGATAATTCCCTCCATAGCTTTATGTTGATAGCTGATATTAAAGATAACACAAATTGTCCCTTATTGAGAAAAGATAACCGTCCAGTGCCTTGGCGGAGAATTAGCTGATAGATTTTCCGGACAGCTGACAGCTGATAGCTTATAATAGAAGTATGAAGAATGCCGGTTTTCGAGGATTTACGATTATTGAATTAGCCATTGTTGTTTTGGTAATTGGAATCATGGCCGCTGCGGGTTTCCCTAAATTGGTCAACTTCGCTCAAAGCGCACGTCTTGAACAAGAAGCCCGAATCATTTACAATGACATTCGAACCGTTCGCGACGTATCAATTGCCGTTGGAGGTGGCACGGTAAGCAGCGGAAGCGTGGCTTTTGGAATTATCGGCCCGGGGAACTTTTTTATCGCCGCAACAGGCACGATAGCCACTCCGGCAACCGCATACAACCTTTTTGATCCAAGATTTATTCCAGGCGACCCAAATGGTCGAATTCGCCCGCTATTCTTAGATTCCAATGCGGCACGCGAAATCGGCACGTATAGCGTTTGCCTTCTTTCTCCAGTTGCGACTATCACGTTTGATGAATTCGGTCGGTTGGCGCCGCCCACTCCGGCAAGCATTACGCTATTCGTGTGTTTCTACGTTTCGAGTACCGTTCCTCCAACCATTTTGAGCTCGGTAGATATCGGAACATGGGCTATAATTATTTCAAATGCCGCTACCCCGACCCCATGCATGTCTCTTCGGAAGTTGTAAGATAGATTAGGAGATAGAAGTAAGAAGATAGAAGGTAGAAGAATAGGAGAAATCAAAAATCGGCGATCAGAAATCAAAAATTCCCCGAGTTAGAATGAAAGAGAAGGAAACGGCGCCCCGCAGATCGACGTCCATGGCGATTCTGAATTCTGACTCCCGGCTCCTGACTTCCGGTAAAAGCGGTTACCTTCTCATGGAAGCTCTTCTTGCCATGCTGTTGTTAGCCGCAATCGTTGGGGGAATGCTTTCCTCAATCATGAGCGCGAATTCTGAAATGAAAGACGCTAAAGTACAAGCTCAGACAACCATGCTTTGTGAGGCAAAGATAGAGGAACTCCGCTGGAGATGGGGAGCGCAACCGGCAATTGGGGGGTGGGGCGGAAAACCTCCGATTAACCCTGTGGATTGGGCTTCCGGAGCCGCCTTAACAGTCGACCCCGCAAGCAATCCAAGGTTGTTCATTGCAAGTTACACGATAGCGACGTATATCATCAACGTTCCATTGCTTCCTCCCAATGACGTTGCAACTCTTTATCGCCTAACCGCGGAAGTTTTCCCGGTTACCGACCTTGGAGGGAACTTTATTCGTATTTCAGGTGTGGGAGCTACGTTGACCACCCTGCTTGCTCCAAGAGGCCCATGAAGGAATGGCAAAACTCAGCTATCAGCGCTCGGTTGATTGCTGAAGGCTTATAAAGAATGCAAGGGGTTACTTGAAAAAAAATGATACGCATGAAAGCTAACTACGCAAAAAAAGGCACCGTCATTCCGGCGAAAGCCGGAATCCAGAAAGCCTGGATGCCGGTTTTCACCGGCATGACGA
>JACPTH010000043.1 GCA_016192885.1 bacterium
AATTGGCAGAGCACCGGTCTCCAAAACCGGGGGTTGGGGGTTCAATTCCCTCCTGGCCTGTAGGTAGGAATCTCAAACTTAAGGTGATGCATGGAAAAGTTAAGGGCTTTTTGGAAAGAAACTTCTCGCTATTTAAAGGAAGTATGGATAGAAGTTCGACCCACGAAGGGGCGGGTTGCTTGGCCATCCTTTGAGTCAATTAAACTTGCAACCAAGGCTGTACTCATTTCCTCCCTCGGCTTAGGGATGTTCATCGGAATCCTTGACTACTTTTTAAGTACAATTCTCCAAGGAATTATAAAATACTAAATTTAAAGGTTTGTAAAGTGGATACTTCAAAAGCAAAGTGGTATGTCATTCATACCCATTCCGGTTCAGAGTATAAAGTTAAAACGAACCTCGAACACAGAATTGCTCTTTTAACTAAGCAGGAGAGCATTTTTCAGGTTCTGGTTCCGACCGAAAGCACTGAAAGAGTTCAAGACGGTGAGCGCGTTACACAGACCAGAAAAGTTTATCCTGGTTACGTTTTAGTTCAAATGGAAATGGATGATGATACCTGGACTGTAGTGAAAAACACTCCCGGGGTCACCGGCTTTGTGGGGCTTGGCGATAAGCCTACTCCTCTTTACGACAAGGAGGTGCAAAATGTTTTACGGGCTGCGGGATTGGGCCCTCAAAAGTCTGCACCCCTGGCGCCTAGCTTTACCGAAGGGCAGAGCGTAAAAATAATCGACGGTCCTTTTACTGATTTCATCGGAGTTATTAAAGACATCAATTTCGAAAAGCGAAAAGCCAAAGTTTTGGTATTTATTTTTGGCCGCGACACCGCAATTGAAGTCGATTTAATTCAATTAGAAGAAGCCTAAATTAGAAGAAGCCCAATAGAAGGAGTTGTCCTATGGCGAAGAAAATCACCGCCTTTGTAAAATTGCAAATTCCCGCCGGAAAAGCTAACCCTGCTCCCCCCGTCGGCCCTGCTCTTGGTCAACACGGGGTAAATATAATGGATTTTTGCAAGAATTTTAATGCGCGAACTCAAAAAGAAGGGGACTCGGTTATTCCTGTGGTTATTACCGTTTACAGCGATCGATCCTATACTTTTGTTACGCGAACCCCGCCCGTCGCTTTTCTTTTAAAAAGAGCCGCCCACATTGAGAAGGGGAGCCCCACTTCCGGTAGAACCAAAATCGGAAAGATATCGATCGACGAAGTTACTGAAATCGCCAAAAGAAAAATGCCTGACCTAACCGCAGGAAGCTTGGAAGCAGCGGTAAGCATGGTTAAGGGGACGGCCCGAAGCATGGGCCTTGAAGTCGTCAGCTAGGAGGTTAACTTAAAGTATGGCTAGACATTCAAAACGGTTTAACGCTTTTAAACAGAAATTCTCTGATTCCCAAAAGCAGTATACCATGGAAGAAGTTTTCACCCACGTTCAGACCTGCGCTAGCGCTAAGTTTGATGAATCCGTGGATGTCGCGGTTCGAACCTGTCTTGATCCTAAATATGCCGATCAGCAATTAAGAGGTAGTGTTTCTTTACCAAACGGAATCGGGAAAACAACCAGGGTCGCCGTTTTTGCAACAGGGGAAAAGGCGAAAGAAGCCGAAACCGCCGGGGCTGATTTTATTGGGGCCCAAGATCTTGTCACGAAAATCGAAGGGGGTTGGGTTGACTTTGATGTCGCGGTAGCCACCCCGGACATGATGAAATTTGTCGGAAAACTCGGAAGAATCTTAGGGCCTAGAAATCTTATGCCTAACCCCAAAGTTGGGACGGTAACCCAAGACGTTGAAAAGGTTGTTCGAGAGTTAAAAACCGGAAAGGTTCAATATCGCGTCGAAAAAGGCGGGATAATCCATTCAACCATTGGTAAAGCTTCTTTTGGTTCGAAAAAATTGCAGGAGAACTTCTCCACATTCTTTCAAGCCATTTTAAAAGGAAAACCAAGCGGGGCCAAAGGAACTTATATTAAATCTTGCACAGTCAGCTCCACCATGGGCCCTGGGTTTAAAATGGATGTTAACCTGGCTCGGGCGACCGTTGAAAAGACGTCCATTTAATTTCTATAGGCTATTTTTGGAGGTATTTTAGGGCAATTTTTTGATGGGGAGTGTCAGTCGTAGACTGCGGGTAATTGATTAAATGGCGTTAGGCCAGCCTGCCGAGACTGTGAAGTTTTTTGCAACTGCAAGAGATGATTCCGGTTTCGGCGCCGGAATTTTTTTTTGAAAGGAGGTGAAATTGTATGGTTGATGTTTCAAAAAAAATTGCATACGTTGACCAAATTCAACAGAAGCTTTCTAAAGCTAAAGTTTGCGTGGTTTCCGGATACGAAGGAGTGAACGTTGAACAAATTAACGCGCTTCGACGGGAAATCAGAAAACTTGGCGATGAAATGAGGGTTGTCAGAAACACTCTTGTTCACCGGGCGCTTAAAAACTTAAAGAAAGAGGGAGTTATTCCACATGTCAAGGGGCCAATTGCCCTCACTTTTGGTTATTCCAGCCCTTCTGAACCGGTTAAAGCGCTTTTCCAGTTTTCGGAAAAAGAAAAGAAGTTTTCCTTAAAGGGAGGTTTTTTGGGAGATCGTTCGCTTTCTTTCGATGAGTTAAAAAAACTCTCTACTCTTCCAAGTCATAAGCAACTTCTTGGGCTGTTTCTTTGCGCCTTGAAAGGCCCCTTGAATGGAGTAGTAAACGTTCTCCAAGGGCCTATCCGAAAGTTCGCTTATGCCCTGGAAGCAATTCGCCAAAAAAAAGAAAAAGAACCCTCACCCGCACCAATTTAGGGTTTGAATTTGAAAGAAAAAAAAGGAGTATTTATGAATAAAGATCAAATTATGGAAGCAATTGAAAAGATGTCGGTTCTTGAGCTTTCGGAGCTTATCAAGGCAATCGAAGATAAATTTGGAGTTACCGCTTCCGCCCCAATGGCGATGGCAATGCCGATGGGCGCCGGAATGGGCGGGCCAGCCGCTCCGGCGGCGGTTGAAAAAACTGAATTCGATGTGATTCTTGACAATTTCGGAGCGAATAAAATCAATGTTATCAAAGTCGTTAGGGAACTTACCGGGCTTGGCCTTAAGGAAGCTAAAGATTTGGTTGATGGAGTTCCCAAACCGGTTAAAGAAGGGATTTCCAAAGCCGACGCCGAATCGATGAAAAAGAAGCTTGAAGAAGCCGGAGCAAAGGTAACGTTAAAATAGCCACCCTAGGAAGCTGAAAACGGGCGCTTGCGATAAGCGCCCGTTTTTTTTTTGCAATTCAGAAATTATTGAAATCGGCAACCGATGCTTTAGTATCTTCCCACGAAATAATGACCAGCGGCGCAAGTTCAGGGGTGGTTGGGTCAAAATCCATCACCGGAAGCGTAGGATCGTAGATTTTCCTTCTAATTGGGTCGGTATATGCTTTAAAGTGTAAATTTTTTTTCGGGTCAATATCATCTATTGAATCAACATCCTGGTTGTATTCAAGCCAAATTTCTGACCCATAATGTCGCAAAATAAATCGCTTTTCCATTCCCTTGGCGTATTCAATCCCGACTTTTTCTTTTTTATTATCGCGGTTTCCGATCTCCTCATACGTTTTGGCCACATCAGGGCCCCTGAATAACTGATGTATTTTTCGAACTCCGCATGAAATAAGCATCGCATTTACGGTCATTTCAGGCCAAAAAAGATAATCATCTTTCTTATCGCCGTCTTTCATGGTTACCATTACGCCATCCAAAAGCCCGTAAACTCCGAAATGTTCGTCGTCCCATTTGCCATTATATGCTTCATTGAACTTTCCCCAAACTTTGCCTGAAATTTTTTCGAGCTCGGCGTCGGTTAAATTTCCCGGGCTGGAAAACGAAAAACCTTTCGAAATATCTTTGCCCGCAGCCCTGTTTTCAAT
>JACPTH010000044.1 GCA_016192885.1 bacterium
GGATTTTTGGCACAATTTGGCGATGGTGTTTTGGACTTCAAGGATCCCCGAAATGGCTATGGCTTGCCAAGAACAATTTCGAAGGTTATTTCATGGAGAAGTTCCGATGGAGTTATGGTTGCCTGGTCGGATAGCGGTTTCAAGTTTTCAAAAAGGGCAGAGCGTTCTTGTTGATGATACTTTGAAGGGTGAAACGCCGGTTGAGTTTTCCGATCTTTGCCTTGGCCAACATCGAGTAAATTGGGTTGGAGGGCCGATGAAGAAAGTTATTTTGGATGAAGGGGAATCCATAAGGGTGACCTGGAAAGGAGCCGCAGAGGAAGTGGAAATTGAAGGCTTCATTCCGGAACCAAATTGGTGGTGCATCGGATTTCATGAAGACGAACCCGTTTCTGTTTCTTCGCGCGAGCTTCTAGGCCCCTATATCGTTCCACAAATTCATGACCTTCCAGTAGAAAGTTCTCTTGAGGCTATTTTGAAGGGAGTTAGGAAACCGGTTTCACCATTTTCGAATGAGGGTCGTTTAACGGTTGACGTTGTGTTTAAAATTCTATTGGAAGAAATCGTAGCTGACGGAGTTTTAGATGAGGCAGAAAAAGAGGTTTTGCGTGCCATTCGGGAAAGGCTTCTAATTCCGGATGAGACTTATGATTCCCTTTACCAAGAAGCTTTAGAGAAGGCCAGACTAACCCGGCCCTCCGGTCGACCTTTGAATGCGCGTATGTTGTACATTCAACTTTACGAAAGAGCCCTTGAGGACGGAGTTCTTGAGTTATCGGAGAAAGAATTGCTTTCGTCCGTGGCTGAAGCCTTGCTTTTAGACCCGGATGATATAAAAAAAGCGATTGAAAAAAACAATTAGAAGAATTTTAGATGGATGATAAGTATCTTCCTGTCTTAGCGACCATTACACTTGTTTTAATTTGTCTTCTTTTTTTGGGGCTCTGGAGAAAGAGCGGGCAAAAATCGAAAATAGACGACGGGGGGATAAAAAAGCCGTCTACTTCGATTCCACATAAAGGACCAAAGGAAAAAGAACCGGTTTTTTCGGCCCCCTCTGTTTCCCCAGCTTTCCCTGTTTCGCCGGTTACCCAGGAACCCAAGGAAGCGCTTCAAAAAATGGCTCAAAAGATGAGCAAGCGTCAGGTTGAAATAGAGAAAACAAATCAGGCTTGGCTACAAAATAGAATAAATGATACGTCATTAGCTACCCAAACCAGAGAGGTGTACAGGTTAAGGATGATTCCAGATTTAAAAAAAGGCCACAAGGCGCTGCAAGCCGGGGATAAAATAATGGCAATGCAATATTTTCAAGCATCCTTGAAAGATCCGAACGCCTCCCCTGTGAGTAAATACGTGACTTTGAATTACATGATTGACTTGGCGAGACAGGCGAAAGACGTAGACCAATATTTTTCTCTTCGTAAATTACAGGCTACTTTGGCC
>JACPTH010000244.1:0-5427 GCA_016192885.1 bacterium
GAATGGTCAGAAGGATGATCTTAACCTTAACTTTGAGGTTGACCTGAACCTTGATTCGACAACTCCTATAAGCCCAAAACAGGGGTTTGAATTGGATTCTTCCTTAGAAGGCGAATTAAACCTTGATCTTTCTCCTTCTTCACCCGAAAATGAGGAAAAGGGGTTAAGTTTTGATTTAGAACCTTCTTCGCCTGCTGAAAGTCCCGCCGATATTTCCCTCGATCTCAATGTAGATTCAACGGAACTAAGATTAGACGTTCCTTCAGATGACGGAACTTTTGATTTAGGAGTTGGCCCAACTGAAATTAAACCTCAAGTTGCAACGCACTCTCCGAAAAAGAGCCCTCCAACCCCGCCTCCATTGCCCCCAAAAGTCGATATGAAACCAGCCCCTGTCATCTCGGAAACTCCGAAAAAACAGCCGACTCCCGTTTCTCCTGCCCCTTCTGAGTCTGAATTTGATCTGGGGCCGCTAACCACCGAAAGCCAATCCATAGATTTAAACATTGGGGAAGGCGACGTCGGGGCGATCCAAGTTGATGAAGCAGCTCAAGGTAACCAAGACTTACCTCAAAGCGAATTTTCCTTTCCTTCCATGGATTCTCCGGATAATGAACCCGCCGGCCAAGCTCTCGATCTTTCACCTCAAACCTCTTTGGAAACTAATGTAGACAACTTTGATATGAGCGCGGTGGGTTCTTCCGACTCAATGGTAGTTGAATTTGGCGATTTAGACGCCGGAATTCCGGGGTCCGCATCGCAGGCCCAAACTCAAGATTTTGAAGTTGCCGTTGAGCAACCAGTTGAACCTCAAAAAGCGATTCCAAAATCTTCGGGGAAACCCGCGGTTTCTCCCTCTTTATCTTCAAAACCGGAACCCGTACAAGACGTAGTTTTTGATTTTTCCGAAAGTACTTTTCCGGTTCCTCCCGCGAAAGTCGTTAAACCACTCGCCCCTACCAAGCCCCTAGAACAGGCCAGGAAAACCCATTTGCCTGAGGCGGTTGAAGTGGATGAAGATTTGACAAATCTAATTCTCGGAATCGAGGGAAAACCCAAACCTGTCGTAACCCCTCATCCTCCGCAAAGTTCGCGGGAGAAACCTGAGATTTCCGGGAAACAACAACCTAAAGTGGAATTGAAAGAAATGGAGCCCACGGTGGGAGAAGAAACCACTGAGCAAGTTGCGGAACCTGATGAAGGAACCTCCATTGATTTCGCTCCGCCAACCGATGAACTTCAAGAAAAATCCGTAGATGCCGTACCAAATATTGAATTGGAACCCCAACCAGAGCCGATTTTAGAAATTCCCGAAGAATCGGTTCCTCCCACACCGGAAGAATTACTAGCCCAAATAAGAACAAATTTGACTGAAAGCAATGATCCGGACGAGAGATACTCCCTAGTTCTTTCTCTCCGTGATTTAAGGCTTCCTGAGGTTTGTTCGGATTTTTTGAAGCTTCTTTTTGATGATTTGAAGGATATTCGTGAGGTTGCCGCGGAATTCCTCGGGGAAATGAGCTGCAAAGAAGCTGTTCGCCCATTGATCCAGTGTTTGGCGACGGGCGATCCATCCCTAAAATTTATTGCCGCTCGCGCGCTTGGAAGTATTCGTGATGAAACATCAGTCGTTCCCCTTATGAAACTTTTGGAGGAAGACAATGATGATCTTCGGTATGTGGCGCTGGAAGCGCTGGGCAAGGTAGGAGCTTCCGGGGCGCTTAAAGCGCTTTCCGCTTTTTTAAAGAGCCGCAACCATGATTTACGCTACATTGCATGCGAAGCCATCGGCAATGTTCGCGAACCGCAATCAGTCTCTTTTCTTCTTCCGATGCTTAAGGATCCGGATTTCGAGGTTAGAGTTAAGGCCATCGAAGCCTTAGGAAAGATCGGATCGACAGAAGCCTGCGATCAATTGCTGGTTGTTCTTGGCGAAGATAACGAGCGAATTAGGCTCGCAACCATTCATGCGCTGGGTCAGATAAAAAATCCCAATGCGATCGATTCATTGACCGACATTTATCAAGTAAGCAATCCGGAGATTAAAGAGAAAATCGTGTGGTCCTTAGGTGAAATAGGTAATGAGCGAGCGGTAGAACCTCTTCTTTCCCTTAGTCAAGGATTTAATAGCAAACTTACGCTCCTCGGGCTCGAAGCTTTTTCAAAAATTAAATCAGCCAAAGCCGTTCGATTTGTACTTTCAGTTTTGGATCGTGATGACATTTCCCTAAAACATAAGGCAATTGAGGCTTTGGGTGAGATCGCCGATAAATTAACCGCAGGAAATTTGATTCCGTTTCTTGAATCCCCCGAACCCGGGCTGAAAATTTCCGCGGCCAAAGCCCTTGGAAAGATCGGAAATGCAATTGCGATCGATCCGTTGGTATCGCGCCTCATGGATTCGGAACGTGATGTTCGAATACACGCTATTGAAGCTTTAGGGCTAATTAAAGGAGGAAAGGCAATTCCGCCCTTAATCAATTCCTTGCGTGAACAGGATGAGCAGATTATTCAGAAGACGGAATGGGCGTTGTGCGAGCTCCAAGAGATGTCGGTGGACCCAATTACAAAAGCGATTTTCACCGAACCTACTGAAGTTGTTCCTTCATTGGTAAGGGTTTTAGGTAGAATCGGAAGCATTCGAGGAATTTTTCCGCTTCTAAAAATGCTTGAGGTTGCGGATCCAAAATTGAAACCCGTTATCGCCGATAGCCTTTTGGCAATCGATAAACACATGACCGAGGAAAACCCTATTTCCGTTATTCTTAAGGAAGGTTATGCTTGGGCGCAGTTTTCAATTGCGCAAGCCCTTAGCCAGTTGAATGATGAACGAGCACGTGAAAAAGTTAGCGGGAATTCCGGATAAGCGTATTCTTGAATGCAGCGGGCAGATTTTACACCTGATACAGTTAAATGTCGCGAAACTTTTTTCAATGGTTGGAAACGATAAAGCCATTCCGGTCATCATGGGCTTTTTCCTTGAAGGAGACGTTCCTCAAAGACAATGGTGTATAGAAGCTCTCGGGGGAATTCAAACCGACGGGGCCCTTGACGCGCTAATAGATGTTTTAAAAAAACCTGAATTCCAAATCCCCCTAGATTTATTATCAAAACAGCTCATCGCAAGCAAAAGCCGAAAGCTTGTTGAAAAACTCATGCTTTCCGCTTCCCATCCGGCTGAACCCGTTCGCGTCGCGGTCGCGGTTGTTTTGGGCGAAACCCGGGATCCTCGGGCAATCCGCACGCTTTCCGGTCTGGTTAAAGACACGTCCGACAAAGTTAGAACCTCTTCAATTGAGGCAATCGGAAAAATTGGAACCACCGCCGCCGTTCAACCGGCGATCGAAGCTCTTAAAGATTCCATGGAAATAGTTCGTGCAAAAGCCGCTCAAGTTCTAGGTGAACTCAGAGATACCGCCGCGGTTGAATTCATAGAAAAAACAACCCACGATTCATCCGAAATGGTACGCCGGCTTTCCGTTCATGCACTTGAAAACATGGCCGATGCCCGGGTCCCCAACATTCTAATTAGCTCAATTGCGGACAAAGCAGAATTGGTTCGGGGAACGGCGGTTGAAGTTCTTGGAAACCGCAAGGATCGCGTCGCCATTCCGAATCTTATCAAAGCTCTTGAAGATTCCTCTGAGTCAGTGCGGGAGAAAGCTGCTTCCGCTTTAGGAATGATCGGCGATACGAAAGCGATTATTCCACTTCTTGAAAGGCTGGATGACCCTTCCCCTATCGTTCCATTGGCCTGCAGCGAAGCAATTGTCAGTTTTCGAAGTCGGGCATTCCCGATTCTTATCGAAGCCTTGAAACATACCGAAGAGCGAATCCGACGGCACTCTACCGACTTGCTCATCCGAATCGGAGATCAAAACCTTGTTTCCAAGTTACTAAAGGTTGCGACTGATAGAAACAACTTTTTGCGTGAAAATGTTTCTAGAATTCTTGGCCGGATTGGAGATGGAACCGTGGTCGACCCGATAATAAAAATGCTCCAAGATCGCGCAAGTACGGTGAGAAAGGCTGCTGCGACTTCATTAGGAATGCTAAGAGATATTCGGGCGTTGGTTGCATTGAAAAAAGCGGAACGCGACCAAAGCCGCGAAGTTCGCCAGGCCGCATCCGCCGCTCTACAAGAAATTTTTAAAGCTCATAAACTCGCTTAACGAAACGAAAGCGAGTAACGTTTATTTAAATGGACGATTTTTGGTTATCGGATGTTAATGAGAATTTGCTTGGGAAACTCTACGATTGGATAAAAAATGAAACCCGTTTCGAATACTTTACTTGTCGCCCGGTCGGAACGGTTCCTAGTTTTGATGAATGGATGAGAAAAACTAAATTGAGCGTTGAGAAAAATGAAATGGTGTTGAAGGTTCTAATCCACAAGACTAGTTCTGAAACCCCGATTGGAAGAGTTAAGTGCTTCGATTTTAATCCAAGAAACAAAAGTTTTGAAATTGGTTTTTATTTTCCCGAAGAAAATAGGGGAAAGGGTTTTGGCAAAGTTATTCTCGGCCTAATGTTGGACCACATGTTTAATGCCTCAGATTTTGAGCCCAACAAAATTTACGCAACGACAGCTTCAAATAATATCCCATCGGTAAAAATATTAGAATCTTGCGGGTTCCATAAAGATGGGGAAAATAGAGAACATTATTGGATTAAGGAAAACAGATATAGCCAATTGGTTTATTCTATTTTACGAAGCGAGTGGCAAAATTGAATTTTGCTCGATAATAGAGTGGGCTAATTTTTTTTATGAAAAGTTTTTTGGGGAAGGCATTTAAGTATTTTGGGGCACCGGCAAAGGTAGAAGTTTGGGCATTAGAAAAATTCCGGCCAATTATCAAAGCAGCCGTTCTTTTCTTAATTTTTTCGTTAGCTTCTGTTACTTTATTAAAGGCTGAATTGTGGCCATGTACCACAATTAAAATTGAAGACGGCGTTCGATTAGGGGAGCGCTGGACTCATAACCCCTGCGTGGTTAAACTTCTCAACGGAAGCTTTCGCATGTACTTTTCGGATGCTTCTTGCGATCAAAACTACCCAATTGTTGTAAAAAGCGCTATTTCAAGGGATGGTTTGTCGTGGGAAAAGGAAGATGGAATTCGGATTGGCGCGGGTCATGGCGGCCAGAATGGCTGGGCAAATTCCGCGGATGTAAAAATTCTATCCGACGGAACGTATAGAATGTATTTTTCTAGCGATGTTAGCATTTTAAGCGCGGTTTCAAAAGACGGGGTGACCTGGGAAAAAGAAGAAGGAGTTCGAATTAACAATGACTCGTGTTCCCAAAAATCCGTTCAAGGATCTTTGGTAGTTTTTCTTCCAATGGGCGGCTATCGAATGTACTACTGCGCCGGTGACGGAAAGAATTATAAAATCTTCAGCGCAATTTCATCTGATGGCCTGTCCTGG
>JACPTH010000244.1:5530-6772 GCA_016192885.1 bacterium
ATCTTCATGCTGGCTCCAAAAGTCATTAGGGACCATTTCGGAAGATACATTATGTTCTATTCCGCTTTAAAGGAGCAATGGAATGGACACATTCGAACCGCTCTTTCGACGGACGGCTTAAAATGGTCCATTGAAAGCGGAATTCGAATTGATGCTAAAGACCTAAACGGCGGGCCTTATTCAATTATATCGCCAAGCGATTTTGTACAAATATCAGAAAATCAATACAGATTGTATTTTACCGCGGATAGGTATCCGCCCGATATTCGCAATCGATTTAATATCCTTAGCGCAATCGTTACAATTCTTCCGCCGGTGGAAGATTTCGAAAAGGTGGCAAAGGTTTTATCGTCCCTGGTAGTTTTTCGAGACAAAAACATTTCATCTCGCCGAAAACAATACGTTAAAAAAGCCTTCCTTCAACATCTGCTCAATTCCCTGGAGAATCAACTTGCGGATCTTACAAATTGCTTAAATGAGTTGCGAGGAAAAACGATCGGGATTGAAAAAGATCTTCAAAGAATAAGATTCCAGTTAGATCAACGCTAAGCGCAGTTTATTTTCTTCAGCATTTCCCAAGATAGGTCATCTCCTTTGGCGAAAAAAAATTGTTGTATTTTTCAAGTTTTCAAGGCACGGTTGGAAAATCATGAGGCGGTAGATTTTCTAAGAGAACGCATTCGTTTTCTCGAATCCGTCATATTCGCGAAAAATCTGAAAAGAAGGTTTTCGATGAATCTACTTCCCAACTTTATCTTTTCACCTTTTCGCATCGGAGGAAAACTCGGAGAAGTGAAAACCCACTCTTGGAACAAAGAGGCTGGCGCAAATCAAAAGCATAGGGCTTGTTTTCCGTGGGAAATATCTTCAAGCGTGAGGGTGACGCCAACAAGTACGGACAACCAGGTTCGCTCACGCTCGCAGGTTAACTCCGCGGTTGTCCGTTGCGTCCGTTGCGGGACAGCCCTTCGAGGGGAATCGAAGCGGACAATCGATTCCAAACGTGGAGATCGGGAAAGACTGAAGACATGCTCAATTCAGTTTAAAATAGGTTAGAATTTCTCCGCCCTTTACAATTGTCCTCCTGTTGTGTATACTTTGGCAAGTTCATACACATAGGAGGCGCGGCATGAGAACCAATATTGTGATTGATGACGATCTGATGGAGGCTGCCCTCAAGGCTTCAAAAAAGAAGACAAAGAAAAGTGTCATCGAAGAGGGCTTGAAACTGCTGATTCTTAT
>JACPTH010000245.1:0-6770 GCA_016192885.1 bacterium
AAACTATTGGAAGTTTCCTCAAAACCTTCCAGGGAAAGACCAAATCCTCAAGTTAGAATGCTGAAATCTTACATCTCTGAAAATGAATCCAAACTTTCTCAGATAAGGGAAAAACTGCAATTCGCCAATTTATCGGCCACCCCAACTGAAGAGCCGGATTCGGAAGCGGTAAACCGAAAGCAGAGACTTCAAATCGTTGAAAATTTATACCATGATGTTATAAAAAGGCTTGAGCAAATAAAGTTAAACAATTCGGTTACTTTTGGCCAAATTGAAGTTCTCGAAAAGAACTCCAATCTTCCCAAAACCTTGGGGTTATCATTCTTTCAACGCGAATTTGTGGGGTTTCTTGGGGGAACCATTCTTGCCATTATTCTTTTATATTCACCATTTCCAAGACAGGTTGAAGTGGTTTCGGTCTCGGGAACGTCTTTGTTGACAGGCGGAAAGAGTTTTGAGAACGAAACAAATTCTATTTCAACCCTGCTTCAACTTCCCGATTTGGCGAACGGAAGGCTTGCCCTACCCATACTCGATGAAATCCCCAAGCGATTTAATGAGCGTTTAATCGTTTTAAATCAACCGGATTCGCCCAAAATGGTTCAATTCAAAAACCTTCGCTCAAATCTCCAAATTCTTCTATCCGAGATTGATTCACGGATCGTAGTGATAGGGTCATTTTTGCACCGCGTTTTTGACGTTGATAATACGCGAGGAATTTCAACCGCTTTAACCGGGGAGATAACTCCGGTCTTGATTCAACCCACCATGGTAAAAAAGCTGGGAGTAATACCCTCAGGCCCTATTCCTTCAAATCCGGTCGAACTTTTGGGGTCCCTTGCAATGATTGATTTGCTAAATTACCTCAAGCGGAGAGTAGAGTTGATTTTTATCGATACTTCTCCGCTTCTTGAGTTTTCCGATGCCGGAATTTTGATTTCACATTCAAGCAGCGTGATTTTTCTTCAAAGGAAGGACGAATCTTTGGAAGACATTCGTGCATGCCGCGATTTCCTGAAAAATATCAAAGCCAGGATTCTCGGTTTCGTCCAAACCTGAGCGCGATAAGAGTTTGAATTCATGAAATCCTTTGAAACTGAAAAGCTAAAGTTTTGGGTAAACGGAGCCGACCCCAAGCATTCCTGGGAAAGAAGCCGCTTAGATGAACGGGGTGCTTTGTTTCAACTTGTGGATGGCGAAAAATTTTCGCATTTGGTGGTAATTCAATGTGTCCCGCTTCCAGGGGCTTTCCGCGGGCGGCATTTTCATTTGAAAAAGAAGGAAGAGTTTTTTCTGGCTTATGGGTCAATGACATTTGCCTGGTACGATCTTGATTCAAAAGAAAAAGGGGAATGCGAGCTTTTTCCGGGAAATCGCCTCACCATTTTCCCGAAACTAGCTCACGTATTCTTCGCACAAAATGAATCCGTGTTGGTGGAATTTAGTTCCTCGCCGTATGATGAACAAGATTCAATTCCCTTTGATCCTCGAAATCCGGTGGACTTGCAGTAAAACGCATTCCTTCAATTTAATTGGGCGCGAATTTTCTGCTATACTATTCAATGGAAAAAAGGTTTTCTTAGAATTTTCCGATCTTCTCAATAAAGAGGGGCACGAATCGTATCTCTCCACCAAGTTCGATTCCTCACATTCGGAATGACAAGTAATGCTGTCATTTCGACCGAAGGGATGCCTCGTGCAACAGAAATCTCTACCACAAAGAATCATTGAATTACCCCTGATTATTGAGAAGATACCCTTGCCGAGGGCCAGAGCGACCTTCGATTTTTTCCAAAGAAATTAGGGAGAATTTTACATGGATCGACGAAAATTTTTGAAACTAACCGGTACCGTTGGAGCAGGCTTTCTCATTGGAGATCGCAGAAATCTTGTTCATGCGGAAAATTATATTCCCCTAATAGAAAGTATTCCGGATTTGGTTGTTGCAAAGGGTAATTCTCCATCGGAAATTGTGAAATCGGCGATTCGGCATTTGGGTGGAATGAAGCGCTTTGTTTCCAAAGGCGATGTGGTCGTAATTAAACCTAACATAGGCTGGGATCGCCTTCCGGAACAGGCGGGAAACACTAACCCTGAGGTCGTAGCCGAACTCGTAAAGCTTTGCCTGGAAGAAGGGGCAAAAAAGGTTAAGGTTTTCGACCATACTTGCAACGAAGAAAGGAGATGCTATTTCCAAAGCGGCATCATGAAGGCGGCCCAAAGCGCCGGAGCTGAAGTAAATTACATAGACTCTCGAAAATTTAAGGAAGTAAGAATTAATGGTGAAGTTCTAAAAAATTGGCCCGTTTACACGGAGGCCATCGAAGCTGATAAATTGATCAATGTTCCTATAAAATATGGGAGAGTGTTTAGCTGACTTAAATTTGGTTTTCAAGCCCGTTCTTACGGTTCTTGACGCGGTTCGGATACTTACCGCCAACGGCCCTCAAGGTGGAGATCTCGCGGACGTTAAAAAGCTTGATACCGTAATCGCCGGGATCGACCAAATTGCGATTGATTCTTATGGCGCAACTTTATTCAATAAAAAAGCGACCGATTTAAGTTACTTAATTTCGGCTGCGAAACGAGGCCAAGGTCGGATTGACATTGAAAAATTAAACATAAAGAAAGTATTGATTTGAAAATGCCTTCCAAAATTATTTTTTTTCTTCTTGACAAAAAAGGGGATTCGTTGTAACTTAATCTTGTTGGGTGATTGGTCCTTTGACAAGCGAACTGGTGGCCGAAAGTTTTGAACTCTTTCACTCCGGTGTGTCCTGTTTCTGGGTGTCCAAAGCGGGAGTGCAGTTGGCTGGTGACAGTCGTATTGACCCCAAAGGGAAATGATAACCTCGGTATCCCTCAGGTCTTAAGGGAGAGTTCAAAGCAAAAGGCGGGAATTCCATGAAGGGGCGCCTCTTCAAAAGGGAGGCTATCGTTGGCACAGAAGAACCTTATAGGGGTAGAACCCCAAAAAGGGGAGGAGAAATCCAGGGTGCTATCGAGAAAACCTTGAAGGAGAAAGGTCAGGAGAGTTGCTACCATGTTGCCTGGGTGAAACTAGGTGGCAGGCGAGGGCGCGTCGGGGCGGGCGCAAAGCTTCAAGACCATACTAATCTCACGATGTCAGCCGCTTACTGAAAAGTAAGGAGGGGCTACAACTGTGTTAACCGTAGCTTGGGTAGTTCCGCTACGGTGTTGATGATCGGAAGTCTTCGGCTAGGTTGTAGAAGGAAGGCATGAAGAGCGGAAAATGGTGAATTAGCAAGTTGCTGGAAACGGTAAACGATCGCTTCGAAGTGAAACTCTGTAGATCGTAACCCTATGAGTGCTTGCGGGGTGGAACAAACCCGTAAATTACAAAGGCGTTTAGTTACTCGTTGAAAGGTTGAGAAAACCTATGAACGGGGAGCGATGAGGTTGGAATCTCATTTGTCGCGTCTTGTAAGGATGGCGCTGAAAGGGGAAAAACCTAAGGAGGCTCCAGGTTACCGCCTGGTGAACGCATGGGAATGCCTTGAAGCTCGGCTGAAGCCTAGAAGAGAATAGTTGACAATTGCGCAAGTGGTTGTTAGGTAACTGTACAAGGGCCTCGAGAACTTCGAAAGTTTGAGGCTTGGTGTAACCGATGTGCATCATAGTGCGGTTGCGTAAAAACTCTAGAAGGCAGGTAACGGCAAGAAGGTTTTTTCCGGCTGGTAACAGTTGGAAAGTATTCATGTGTAAGTGTCTCCATTAAGGATCGCCAGTTCGCAATAAGAGGTGAGCAGTCACTCAACGTTTTTTAGTCCATAAAGGCTTTCATTTTGAAAAAAATGAAAGCCTTTTTTTGCCATATTAGTTATTGCTTGAAAAATTTCATTTCGACAGTAGCATGGAATCTTGTAAATCTTTCTGAAGGTTGGGGTAACCATTTAGTTAAAGGGGGCACGCGCCTGTTGCACGACGCCCCCTTTCGAAACGCGAAATAAATTCGCGTATCTCAATCCCCGCGGTCGATCGCTCTCGCGACCTCCGAATAATCCGCAACTCAATAATACTTGCAATGTCTCCACCAATAACTGAATGGTTACAGGTTGGGAACTACGAAACTTATTTTGTAGAATTAAATTACCCTGTTCTTTTATTTTGGTGCATTGACAAGGGTGATTCCATCTGATACCCTTTCATCCAGGCTCTCGTGAGTTAATTTTAGTTTCTTTTTTGTTTTAATGAGCGGTGGGTGGTTTTGCAATTTTCCGAAAAAAGGTGCTCAAAGTGTGATCCGGAATTTTACCCTTTTGGTTGTGGCCCTTTTTTTCTTAATGGTTTTCTTAATCATTCAAGACCAAAGAAGCATTCCTACCCGCAATCTCCTTATTTTCTACACTTCGAACCTTCATGCCCAATTAAACCCATTTTCAAGCGACACCATGGAGGGACAGACTTCGAAAGTTGGTGGTATTGCATTCATTCGCGCCTTTATTGATGATTTTGTTAGACGTTTCCGAATGAATCAATGTTTGCCGATCTTGTTGGATACCGGAGATTCTCTTTTTGGCTCTCCTGAGGCATCCCTTACAATGGGTGAAGCTCCATTCGATTTAATGGAAAAGTCCGACTATGACGCTATGGCGATTGGGAACATGGAGTTCGAATTTGGGATGGATGTGCTGAGGAAATTTGCTTTATCCAATCGAATTCCATTATTGGCCTGTAATTACCGTGATTTAAAAGCGCCGCTTGGCAACACTTTTTTACCTAGTAAATTGATTGAGAGGGAAGGGTTTAAAATCGGAGTTGTAGGTTTAGGACACGCTGATCTTGCAAGAAATACTCGCTTGGAAAATGTCGTGCAGATAGAGATTACGGATATGAAGACTTCCGTTCAAAAGGCTGCGGTAGACCTGAGGACTCGGGGTGCCGAAGTAGTGGTTTTGCTTTCGCATCACCCTGGTTTTAGCGATTCCCGAAAGGATTTAGCGGAATTATTCCCCGAGGTTGATGTAATTATCGGGGATTTGATTTCTCAACCCACTTCTAGCATTTTAGGTCGCCCAGTAGTTTGTCAAACTCCGCGTGCAAGAGGAGCAGAGTTAGGGATTGTTAGAATACCGTATATTGGCGGGGAGTGGAGTTTCAAAAAAGCTTTTCGATCGGTTGTTACCGTTGATGCAGGTTCTATCCATCCTAATCCTGACCTTCTTTCTGAAATTCAAAAGGTGGAATCAAGGGTTGATAACCTTCTTGAAGAGGTTATTGCCTTTTCCCAAGGCGATTTTAAACGGTCCTTTAACTCTGAATCCACCATGGGGAATCTAATAACCGATACAATGCGAAAAGTTACCGGGTCCCAAATTGCTTTTCAAAATTCTGGAAGCATTAAATCGACATTTCTAGAGGGACCTATTTCCTTGAGAGACCTTTACGAGGTTCTTCCGTTTGAAAATAACATTGTTTCCATGAATTTGTTTGGGTGGCAGATAGAAAACATGGTAGAAGATGGTTTAAGCGCTCGGGGTAGTTTTTTACAATCCTCGGGAATTCAATGCACCTATTGTAGTCTAAACCCGCCCGGATTTCGCGTTATCCAAATTGGCGTGAACGATGAGCCTTTGGAAGCTGAAAACAGTTACAGGGTAGCGGTTACCGACTTTATGCTTCAAAATTCCTTTAGTTGGCCTGAGCTAGCTCAGGGGCGCGATATAGCCATTCATGGAATGCTCCGCGAAAGTTTGAAACAACATTTTACCGATTTAGGAACAATCTCGCCTTTTTTAAGCCAAACGGGAAGTCAAACCAATTCTTTTGAGCAAAGATTTATCGACATTCAAAGCGAGGATGAAACGCTTCGCAAGCAAGCTTTATTAATTGAATTAGCTAGCATTAGCGAAAATGTTTTGCACTCACCCGGAATAGAATCCGGGTATGGAAAGTTGATTGCCGAAATTTTGAGAGCCGATACTGATTCAGATTTTTCATTAGTTCCGCATAATTTTCTATCACCCGGCACCGAACCTCTTAAAGTTGTTTCTCCGATGCGAATTCTAAGCGATATGAAGGAATATGTTCCCGTGCAAATTGTTGAGATTCCCGGGGTGACCTTTAAAAAAGTTTTAGAGTACAGCCTTGTTGCTTCCGAAGGAGGTGTCCTTTGTTTTGCGGGGTTATCAATTGAATTGAAAGACGGGAAACTAAATCAAATTTTCCCATGGGAGGGTGACTTCGACCCAACAAGGACATATAAGGTCGCCATACCCGGGAATTTCCCCGTGTCCGGAGCGGGCACACACAAATGGTATGACATTTCGAATTTTAAACGTAAAACAGTTTCCTCTGATCTGAGAAGGCTTTTTATCAACGGAATTAGGCGGAGACAGGGCAAGGTGGAAATTAGGCGTGCAATCTACTGAGCGCCGTGTCACTCAGACTCTTCAAAAAAAAATTATTTTGGTTTTTGTTTTAGTATTTGTCGTCCCTTTTTCCTTGTTAATTTTTGCGGCGGTCAAAAGGATTCAGGCTGCATCAGATTCGGATTTTAAACGCAGATTTAAATATTCCGGAAACCTTTTCAGGGAAACGATTGATGACCTCATGGAGTCCCTTCGCGTTCGGGTAAAAACCGTTGCCGATTTTGATCTTTATTCGGCATCTCAAAAACACCTTTCCGCAACCGATACGCGCTCATTGCTTCAATTTGAGCTTATTCGATCGAGGTTAGATTACATTGGGCTTCTTCACAACTCTCAAATTGAGTTTGAAGAAGGATTTCTGCCTCCAGAAATGAGAGA
>JACPTH010000245.1:6778-7521 GCA_016192885.1 bacterium
CCAGAAATGAGAGAGAAAATTTTATCTTCGCTTTGTCATTTTCCCCTTTCAGTAAACATGTTCGTTTTGGGGCGGGAACCTTGGGTTTTTTCCTCCGCGGAAGTTACCAAATTAAGGGGAGCGGAAAACTTCCACGTTGTTTTTGGGCGAAAGATCGCTCGTGATTTTGCGGATCGTTTGAAACGACTCACCGGCGCTGAATTCAGCTTAATTTATGCGGGAAAGCGCTTAATAACCAGTCTTATGGATGTTTATGGAAAACGTATGATCGATTCGGGTCTTCCTATGCCCGACGATAAATCTGGGGAGTTTGATGTGATGGGTTTACCCCAAATTTTTTCAAGGGAACCAGTTTTAAAAGGGAAAATCTCCGAGTCTATTCTGCTGGAGATTTCCCTTCCGAGGTCTGAATACGAAGAACTTGGGCGCGGGGTAACCAATGATTTTATTATTTTCGGGAGTTTTGGGATTCTTTTGGTTTTAATGACCGGAACGATCTTATCTTGGCACATTGCTCGCCCTTTAACGGAACTCGCGCATTTTTCCACTCGAATCGCTTCGGGAGATCTCAATTTAAAGGTCCGTTCCGATCGTGAAGATGAGATTGGCCTTCTTCATTCCAATTTTCAAAAGATGATTGATGGTTTATTGATCGAGCGAAACCAGAAAGAAAGCCGGATGAGCGAGTTAAAGACCCTTTTTGAAATAAGCAATGCGGTAAATCACATTACCGAATCTGAAGA
>JACPTH010000054.1 GCA_016192885.1 bacterium
AATTAAAACGAGTTTTTTTTCCAAAAGGATTTGCGCGCTGTCTCATACTGAGGGTTTATTTCAAGCGCCTTTCGAAAGGATAAAATTGCTTCCTCTTTCATTCCCTTTGCTTCAAGAGCTTGGCCAAGTTTATAATGGGCATCCGCGTAACCAGGATACTGTTGAACCAGCCAGGAAAGCTGTCGAATTGACTCCTCAACCAATGGAGGATTGTCATAGAGAACCGAAAGATCATAATGGTAAGCTTTTACTTCCTTGGATTGAAATTCGCTAAAAAATAATGCGATTACTTTTTTGTACTCGGTTAAAGCGTCATCTTTCTTTTCCATGGATTCCAATAACTGAGCCCTCTCATTAATGGCTTCCCTATATTTCGGGTTCAATTTTATCGCTTCTTGAAGAGATTGGCATGCTTTATCGGTTTCGCTTAAACCGCGATAAGCAAGGGCTGTGTGGAAAAAGACATCAGGCCAGAGTAAATTTTGCTTTATCACTTCCTGAAATGCCCCTATAGCTTCTTCATATTTCCCGGCGTTAAGAAAAATTTTCCCAAGATCGTTCCAGTATTCGGGATTTGGATTAACCGAAATGCATTTTTTAAATTCGGCAATCGACTCGTCAAATTGACCCAAACGCCCAAGAACGGCGGCTAAATTTGACCTAAGTTGAAGGTTTTCCGGTTCCATTTGAAGCTTTTTCTGAAGTTCATCCTTAAGCTCTTCAATTAAACCGGGGCTATAATATGAATGAGGGTTCCTGACGTTCCTGGTCATTTAAATTCAACCTCGAAGCCGCCTTTTGCGCCTCCTTTGGATGGTTCGGGTGCAGGGTTACTTCCCGAGGAGGGAACAAATTTCTTCCCTTTAGCTTTTTCATTTAGTTTCAATTTTAACTCGCCGGATGCAACCGTCGTTACATAGGATGGCACATTAGAAGATGGCGCCGGATGTTGAGCGGAGGGAACCAATGGCAAGCCTCCGACCGGGGATTTGGCGACTCCGGCTGTCTGAGCGGCATTGCCGACACCAGGCTTTTCCCAATTTCGGTATTCTTCTTCAGGCCCGGAGGGGGAATAAATCTGAAGAAATTCGCAAACATCCCCGCTATCGTTCAGGTATTCATGAAAGGTTTGCGGAGGAATAAAAGCCGTAGTGTTTGCGCCCATTACTTTAATCTCTTTTTCAATCCGAAGGGTAAGATTCCCTTTTAGGATATAAACCACTTCAGTCACGTAAACATGTCGATGACTTTTTACATGGCTTTTGGGAAGCAGGGTAATATGTTGTAGGGAAACAAAGGAAGGCCCAACCTTGGCAGAGTCTATTAGGAATTTCACTCCAATGCGCTTATCGGGCGAAGTGAAATATGGGGTCTCTTCAAAGTTAAAAAACCGATGAGAATCTGAGATTGCTTTTTTCTTCTCTTTCTTTGGAGACTTTGAAAACCCCGGGTCGGGAAGAAAAATTTCAACGAAAAGAAAAAACATAAGAAACCCAATAAAGCTTCTTTTTGAAAAAGACATTAAGTTAGTAGCCTTTAATGAAAATTTGGTGAACTTGAATTCTATTCAAATTAGCGGAAATTTGTCAAGGCAATTAGAATATTTGACACAAGAAAAATAGTCCGCAGTTTTAAAAAAAAGTCGATAATTAAATTAACGCTTAATTTTCAATTTCTTCTGGCCTTCTAAGAAATGGAGGGAATTCTAACGCCGTAATTCTACACCCCATTAATTTGCAAAATTTTTAATCATAAGGTACTTTGTTTTGAGGTAGGTGTTGCTAATGAATGATCTAAAAGATCCGGAAATATTAGATCCATCCGCTCAGGATGAGGATGACGAGGAAGAGCAATCCGTCAGTATCACCCAACGAATAATCGGGTGGCTGTGGTTTTTTTTCAAGGTTGGGTTTGCATTTTCGGTCATTTTACTCATTATGACGGTTGGAGCGGTAATTGGGATAGTGAAGGGGTTTTCAGAGCAAGTTCCGATTATTACCGATAGATCTTACCGCCCCAACCTGACCACCCAGGTTTTTGATAATCGTGGGCGCCTTTTGGCCAAACTGCATGCGACCGAAAACCGAACCAGGATTCTAGCGACTTCCGAAATTCCAAAATTTATTCGACAAGCCATAGTTGCAATCGAAGATGAGAGATTTTACCAACATTATTAAAGCGAAAAGTAAAAGAGGCTTTAATGGCTTTTCAACTTGAACAGAAATACTCAAAAGATGAAATTCTAACCCTTTATTTGAACGAAATTTATTTCGGTCATGGAGCTTACGGCCTTGACTCCGCGTCCCGAATCTACTTCAACAAGGACGCAAAAGACCTCACCCTAATTGAATGCGCCGTTCTAGCCGGGATCCCAAAAAGTCCGGTTGTTTATTCCCCGTTTAAATATCCTGAAAACAACAAGACACGGAGAGACCTTGTTCTTGCCAAAATGGTTGAGTTGGGTTTTATTTCTCCATCCGAATTCGAGAAAACACGCAAGGAGACTCCAAAACTTTCCCAGGAAAGAGCGGAAGTATTAGTTGCCCCGTATTTTGTCACTTATGTTAGAGACATTCTCCTGGAAAAATATGGGGCTAACCTGGTTTATAACGGAGGTTTACGAGTTTACACAACCCTAGATTCTGAGATTCAAAAATACGCCGAAGAGGCAATGGCTAATTCGGAAATCCTAAAATCAAGGCCCATGGATAAAGAACCGGATATGAACGGCTCTTTGGTTTGCCTCGATCCCCATACGGGCCAAATTAAAGCAATGTATGGCGGAAGAAGTTTCGAAGCATCCCAATTTAACCGGGTTACACAGGCTTTGCGACAACCCGGGTCATCCTTCAAACCCTTTGTTTACGGTTGTGCGATTGAAAATGGTCTTCTTCCCGGGGATCATTTAGTTGACGAACCAATAAGCTATACCAACCCATGGTCTCATAAAACCTGGAGTCCAAAAAACTATGACTTAAAATTTCATGGAACGGTAACGCTTATGAAAGCCCTTCAAAATAGCTTCAACATACCAGCGGTAAAATTAATCGACAAGTTGACCCCGGCCAAGGTTGTTAGATTTACTCGGAAACTTGGGATCACGGCCCAAATGGAACCTAACCTTTCTCTCGCATTAGGATCGGGAAACTTTACGCCCATGGAAATGGCTTCGGCATACGGCGTGTTTGCAAATCAAGGGATTTATGTATCTCCGATGGCCATTATCAGAATCGAAGATCGCGATGGGAACATCCTTGAGGAAAACATTCCACATGCCAGGGAAGTTATGAAAGCTCTTCACGCCTCGATGCTAACCGATATGCTACGCCTAGCGGTTGAACGCGGAACGGGAAAACGAGCGGCGATTAAGGGAAGAGCAATCGCAGGTAAAACCGGAACCACGAATGACTATATCGATGCGTGGTTCAACGGGTTTACCCCGGACCTCGTTACGATAGTGCAATTTGGATATGATCGGCCAAAATCTTTAGGGCCCAAAAAAGCGGGCGGAACCGTTGCAGCCCCGGTTTGGAAGGATTTTATGGAGAAAGTTCTTAAATCATACCCTGAAAGCGAGTTCCCGGTTCCTGATGACGGCGCCAGGATCCGAATGTGCATTGCCGGAGGAAAGCCGGCCTCAAAAAGCTGCCCTCCAAATTTGGTGACGAATCAGGTTTACCCGATCGAATCAATCTCAAAGATCGAGTGTACGGTTCATTCCGGAGGCGGAAGATATGCCCTGGAAGGCGACGATGGCGTTGAGTTTGCCTCAACCGGATTAACGGCCGATACTCCGGCTCAGTCAAATTTTGCTCCTGATAACGATTTTTTCCAAGCCGACTATAATCATGGCGGGGGAGACGCTTCGCACAAGCAATCCATGCGAATCGAAGGAACGGTAGGCGAGGATGCGTACCTTTATGCCCCTGAATTTTTTAAACAAAATATGGGGCAGGGAATGCTAGCTCCGAAAGTTGACATTGATACCGACGATAAAAATGCAAGCAATTTACATGATGACGATACGGATAATTCGGCGACTCCCGAAAGGGCGGCTTCACACGAACCGGGAGTGGTAATGAAACCTTCGGTGGAGTTTCGAGATAGCTTTCAGTAAGGAGAAAATCATGGCGCGATTAATTGACGGGAAACAAATTTCCTCTGAAATGAGGGATAAATTCAAAGTTGAAATTGCGCGGTTGAAAGCTAAAACCGACCGCGTACCAGGGTTGGCGGTAGTTTTGGTAGGCGACAACCCCGCGTCGAAAGTATACGTAGGAATGAAGAATAAGTCATGCATTGAAGCCGGGATGAACTCATTTGAAAAAAAATTTCCGCCAAGCATTACTGAGAGTTTCCTACTGGAGCAAATTCATTTTCTCAACGAAGATAAACTGGTAAACGGAATTTTAGTACAACTTCCCCTTCCCAAGCATATTCGAACCGAACGTGTTTTGGAAGCCATTTCCCCCGAAAAAGATGTTGACGGCTTCCACCCGATGAATGTTGGAAAGCTGGTTACGGGAGGTGAAACTTTTTTCCCTTGTACTCCATTTGGAATCATTAAACTTCTCGAAAGTACAGGCGAAAAACTTGACGGAAAAAGCGGGGTAGTGGTTGGACGAAGCAATATCGTCGGGAAACCCGTTGCTTTTCTAATGCTCCAAAAGAATATGACCGTCACCATTTGTCACTCGAAGACCCAAGATTTGCCGGGGGTGGTTAGGTCGGGCGACGTGGTCGTTGCGGCCATTGGAAAGGCGGAGATGGTTAAAGGCGATTGGATAAAACCCGGCGCGATTGTCATCGATGTCGGAATAAACCGTATGGAAGATGGAAAATTAAAGGGTGACGTAGAATTCGGGGTCGCTTCCGAAAGAGCTTCCTTTATTACCCCGGTTCCAGGCGGAGTAGGGCCGATGACCATCGCCATGTTGTTGTCAAATACCCTTGACTCATTTAAGAGAACTATTTCCTAGCATTTACTTTGCGAGAAAATCTTTTAAAGAAGCGGTAAATTCATGACCTTCTAGCGTTTTCAAAGCTTGCACCAACAATTGCCGCGCTCTCTCGCGCGAAATTCCCATACGGCGACCGATTTCCGCCAGACTTACAGTTTCTTCCCTGAACCCGTAAAACAATTCAACAATTTCCTTTAATCGGACGGGCAATAGATCGATAATCTTTTTGCACGCTTCAACTTTTGCTGATTCCAGCGCTAATTCTTCAGGGGAAAGGCTTTTTTTGTCTTCCAAGTAATAGTCGGTATTTTCATCATCCCCACCCTCATTGCTAACCTTAGCTTCAATCGAAATAGGCGTTTGGGTCATTTGAAGAATATCCAGGATTTTTTCCTCATCCAGCATCAAAACCTCGGAAATTTCAGCCAAGGTGGGCGTCCGAAGAAAGGTTTGAGAAAGCTCGGCCACGGTCTTTTTAATTTTGTGGGCTATCACTAAAAGATGGTGCGGGATTCTGATAGTCCTGGCTTGGTCACTAATGGCCTTCTGCATATAATGGCGGACCCAATAGGCGGCGTAAGTAGAAAATTTGTACCCAAGAGTGTAGTCAAATTTTGAGATAGCCTTAATAAGACCGATGTTCCCCTCTTGAATCAAGTCCATTAAAGCAAGGCCCCTGTTAGAAAAGGAAGACGCTATTCTTACCACGAGTTTCAAGTTCGCAAGAAGAAACAGCTCCGCAGCCTTTTTATCGCCGGCTAATCTCTTGGCTAATTCAATTTCTTCCTGCTTGGAAAGAGGCTTTTTTGCAAGTTCATTAAGATAGATTTCAACGATGTTGTTTGTTCTTATGTGCTCTAATTTAGCCATTCGGCGGCGTTTTTCAGCAAAAACGTCTTCAAATAAGCTCTCTTCGATAACTCCTATATCCCAACCGCGCTTGTAAAAGCAATCTGAGCAAACGCGGGTACCGCCTGTTATTTTTAATTTTTCCGCATCTCCGCGAGGCTCAAAAAACTTGAAGCACCGGACGATTTTTTGCTCCCGAACGGGGCACCTGGGGTTTGGGCACGGCATAACTTCCCAACAAAATCGCATTCCCGCCTGACCAAGTTTCTTCCCCTCAATTTGACCTTCAATGGCTTCCTTCGAACAGGGAGCATCTTTTCCTAGTAAAGGCGGCCCTTCAGTATTGGTTTTATTGGAAATGGGAAGAAGAGCTTCAGGCTCTTGGATTTTATGGTCTGAAAAAATTTCATCGGTAATTAATCCGATTTCCCAACCCATTCGATAATGGCACAACGAGCAGGGGCCATGGGGACACGATTCCTTAGACCCATCAATGCCATTTTTCTCAAAATACTCCCAACAACACCTTACTTTTTCAAGTCTTACAGGGCAATTCGTACGCCCGCAATGGAAAGCTTCAAAACAATACATTTAAAGTGCGCTTAACAATCTGAAAATGAAAAAGTTTCTCATCAACATTAGGCCTAACTTTTGATGATTTTTCCTCGTAAAATTTATTCTTTGG
>JACPTH010000055.1:0-2919 GCA_016192885.1 bacterium
CATCGGATCCCATGATCGCCAAGTATGAAATCGAAGTAATCTGGAATAAAACACCACCCCCCAAAAAACGACGCCCCCCCAAATAAATTTGCGGCAATTCTTTGATTTCCTTTATCGCCGAGAAATTTTGGAGTTCCAACGTGGTTAATAAAACCTTAACCCGTAAAGGGAAAATATTGCTTGGGAGCATTTCACTACCAAAGGGGAAATTATCATTCCGACGATTCCTATGCTTACAAGCAATATGAGCAATAACGGGCCCATATACTCAAAAGCGCGATACTGAAATCGTCCGCGCGGGGTCAAGAAAAAGTATAAAACCTTTGACCCATCAAGCGGCGGAATGGGGATTAAATTGAAAATAGCCAAGGATAAATTGATCAAAACCAAGATAACTCCGAATTTTCCAAGAAGCGTAACATCGTAATTCGCGCCTATCCAAGTAATTGCGCCTCCGAGAAATCCTAGAAGAACATTGGCCATCGGGCCTGCCAAAGAAACCGAAACCATCGCCCTTTCCGGTTTTCTAAAATTTGAAGAATCAACGGGAACCGGTTTCGCCCAACCAAAGTTCCCAAACAATAGAAGAATCGTTCCGAACAATTCGAGGTGTCGCATGGGGTTAAGAGATAAACGGCCCAAGCGCCGAGCGGTAGAATCCCCGAGAAAATCAGCCATTCCCGCGTGGGCGAATTCATGGACGGTTAGAGAAATCAAAATGATCGGAATCCGGAAAAGATACTCGGTTAAAGCCCCAATCATGGCTTCCGTGCCCATTAGCCACACATCTAAAATATATAATCCGATTATTATCCCGACGATAATTTTTAGTTTTCGATACGGATCTATGTTTCCATCACTTGAATTTCTGAAGGCATAAATCCTGGTATAATTTCCCTGCATACGCTAATTCGTCCTTTCGATTTTTAAGACCTCCGCGAATTTTTTCCCTCAAAGTTTCCTTAAGAATTAACCCTATATGCGGGCCCGAGGGGATTCCCAAACCAAGAAGATCCTTCCCTGAAATGCCCGATCGTATGTTTCTCAATCTCGCAAGATAATCGAACACCCGCCCGACGCCGATTTTGTCTAGGGAAAATGTTACAAGGGCGACCAAGCCCTCCGGAGAAAGCCCGCTTAGCAACTCCGAAAGCCCCACATTGTCATCAGGTTTTAGACGGACCAGCTTCGGCGGAGTCGAGATCATGGCGGCAATTGATTCCACAATCTTCCTTCTTTTCAATGAAGAATGACCAATTTGCTTAAGAAAACCATCGACCTCGATAGGGGAAACATGCATAAGCAATCCTATCCAGTGGACCGTTTCAGAGTCTATAGGCTCTCCGATAACGCCAAACCTTCTAACGATACCGGGAATCATTTTAAAACGGGGAGGCAAAATTTTGGCTTCAGTAAGATCTTGGTGGAAAGCGCGCAATAATCTAAGCCTAAAAAGTTGATCCATTACTCTTCCGGGAAATTCCTCCCTAAAACATCTGGAAATCTCGGCATGCATACGCTTTGGAGACAACTTTTCGACCACTCTTCTATCAACGGCTAGATGAAAAGCGGATGCGGTATCTTCAGTAAGCCCAAAACGAAACCTCGAAGCAAACCTAATAGCTCGGAAAATTCGGGTCGGGTCCTCAATAAAACTGAATGAATGAAGAATCCTTAAGCGATGGTTCAAAATATCCCGATAGCCTCCGAAAAAATCAACCAGCCGGAGATAGCGATCAGGGGAAAGATCAAGGGCCATGGCATTCATCGTAAAGTCACGTCGGGAAAGATCGTTGAACAACCCCGACAACTCAACTTCGGGAAGGGCTCCGGAAGCGGAATAATGCTCTAATCTCGCGGAACTAAAATCGATTTTGATTCCATCCTTTGTCAGTTGAGCCGTATGAAACAAATCGAATATTCGAATTTCCGCATTTAACTCCTGGCTTGCCAGAGCGGCAAAAGGCAGAGCGTCCCCGATAATAACGATATCAATATCCAAATTTAATCTCTCTAAAAGCAGATCCCGTACAAACCCTCCGACTAAATAAGCTTGGACGGAATTCTTGCGAGCAATTTCCCCTATTCTTTTTAAAATATGAAACACGGGAATTGAAACTACGCGTTTAACCAAGCCCGTCATTTTTTCGCAATCAGGCAAATCGGGGGTTTGAACCAACGGAATAAATCTCTTCGGAATAGGGATAGGATCGGGAAGGCCGCGCAAAATTTCCCTGGTCGTAATTACTCCAACGGGTCTACCTTGATCGACGACGGGAAGTTGATCGAGATTATGGAGAATCATTAGTTGCCTGGCCACTCGCACAGGCGTATCTACGGTAATCGAGGGATAATTAGCAGAAATGAACTGCCCGATAGGGGAATCCCAAATATCCATCTGAACCGCTCGATCCAAATCAAGGCGACGAATCATCCCGGCAAACTCACCCTCTTTTGTAACGACAAACCACATTTGATTAAAGCGAAGCATGGTATCAAGGGTTTCCGCAACCGAAAGCCTCAAATCCACGCATTTTGGAGAAGTCATCATGATTTCCGCGGCGGTAACATCGGGCCTTAGACCTGCTTGAAGATCAAGAAGCAATTTATTCAATACTTGGTCGACTTCGTTTTCGTTCATGGAAAAAACGGTCCAACGATGATTCGCTATGGGGCGATAGCCGGAAAAACAGCGAAAAATTTCCTCTTGAGGCATCTTCCCGCGTGCCCAAACATAGGTACGACCGATATAGCACACTCCCGCAATCAATAAATATGGTTCTTCGCGCGACCACAAAGCATCCATGACGGGAAGGAGTTCTTGTACATTTCCAAGAGAGCGAACGACCGTAAGCATTACGGGTCGATTATGAATTTCAGAATCCTTTACATTTCTCAGAAGGTCTTTTAGCAATCCAT
>JACPTH010000055.1:2979-8992 GCA_016192885.1 bacterium
ATCCATGTTGTCCCTCTCGGAAACCTAAAACCACTTGGTTGCTGACCCTTCGAATTGGAATAGCAAAATTTCGAAGCCGATTCAAAGCTTCAATATCCGTTTCAGTGACGTGCGATGAAAGGAACGCCCCGGTGCGTTCAATGATTCCCATCAGTAACAACTCCGCATCATCCTCGCTTATTTTTTCCCCTCTCTTAAAGAGTTGTAGTGTGAAATGAGCGGTTAAGCTTTGAGAATAGGCCATGGGTTCCTGAACCTGAAAAGGTAAACTTGCGGATTGCCTCGAATGAGAGATTATCTCGCCGTCGAAGCGGGTAAGGATCTCTGTTAATTCAGGATTATGAGGCAACCTTGTGATCTCCAGCAAATGGACGATTTTCACGAGATTCCAATCGATCGCTCGTACATGTATCGATGAAAACCACGGACTTCTTCGAGCCATGTCCCAGGCATTCTGCGCCAAACGCTTGGGGTGAACCAATCTTGCCCCGGGAACCAGCAAGGTCATGCACCTTGCCGAGGAAAGAAGATCAAGGTCGGCTCCATCCGGCAAGGCAATTAAAATCACTATCCCCTAGCCCCTAATCTCTCTAGTAAATCAGCCATCTTTCTTGGTTTCAAGATTTTCGCGCTTGAGAATTTCCAAAAAAACGCTTACCAAATTTGGATCTAACTGGCTTCCAGCCACTTTCCGCATTTCCAAAAGAACCTTATCAAGAGGAATGGCTTTTCGATAAGGACGATCGGCAATCATTGATTCAAATGTGTCCGCAATCGCCAAAACTCTGGCTCCAAGGGGAATCTCATCGCCTTTTAAACCTAGCGGATAGCCGGTTCCGTCAAATTTTTCGTGATGATGTAGAGTAAGCGGAACGATGTTTTTCAGGAAATCGACTTGCTCCATAATGAAAGCTCCGTATTTGGGATGCTCTTTAATTTTCTCAAGCTCCTCCGCGGTCAACTTTTCGGTTTTGGAAAGAATCATTTCATTCACTCCAATTTTACCTATATCATGCAGTAAACCGGCATATTTTATCGTTTCAATTTCCTCTTCAGCCAACCCCAATTCCTTTGCGATTTTTATCGCATACTCCATGACCTGCTTGCTATGGCCATGCGTGTAGGCGTCCTTGGTTTCAATCGCAGCCGCTAGCGCCATTACCATCGAAAGATACTGTTCCTTCAATTTCGCGTAAATTCGGGCGTTCTCTATCGCGATGCTCGCCTGCATAGCAAACGTGGAAAGTAAATCAATCTCCTTCTGAGTGAAATCACGGGGTTTACTTGTGTAAACAGTAATAACTCCAATCGGTTTGTTTCTTTGAAGAATGGGAACCGCAAGCAAACCCGCCAATCTTTCACGTTTAACCAGCTTTAAATGCTTTGTTCTCGGGTCTTTTTTTACGTCCAGGACTGAGATGGGCCGTTTTTGAGCGATGACGTTTCCGAGAATTCCTTCCCCGACTTTTAACGGAGTTGAAGAAAGAAATGACTTTGACAAACCTTGGGATGCGCGCACCTGAAGATAGAGCCCCGTAGGATCTAATAGACGCAGTTCGCATCGAAGCGCATGCATCATCTCCATAGAGAAACTCACGATAGAATTGAGAACTTCATCAATCACCAACGTTGAAGTTAAAGACTGGGAAATCTCAAACAAAACGGAAAGTTCGTCAAGGCGACGTTCAAGATAGAGGCGTATTTTAACGTTCTCAAACGCGGTCGCAAGCAAACTGGAAAGAGTGCTTAAAGAACGAAGATGCTCCCGGTTAAAAGCGCCGTCTTTCACCGCCGACAAGTTTACGAGCCCGATATTTTGCCCGTGAACCACTAATGGAACGGTTAAAAAGGATTTTATTCTTCTGCGAAAGGAAGCTTTAACAAGCGGGCCGTCGCGATTTGGAAGGAAAATTTGTTGGGAGCGCACCTTCTTTGGCGGCTTACCAAGGATTTTTTCCCCGATTTCGCGAATATGTTCCGTCAGATTTTCAAGGTGGTTAGGCGACAAAGGTTGGTTGGAAATGAAATAGCGAGTTTCTTCATCCTCGTTAAACAACGATACGACTCCCAAATCGTGGGGAATAATCTGCGCTAAATATTCAAAGGAAAGACCTATCAAGCCCTCCAGGGTCTGAACCATCGAAAATCGTTTCGTCAGAGAATTTAGCTTTTCCATTTCGCCGATTCGGCCCTCTCGTTCTTTTAAAAGCTTGCGATGTTCGACAGCCATGGCCGCTAAGTTCGCGTAAACGGTAGCTTCTTCTAAATCATTTACGGAAAATGCGGCCCCGCTGGTAATATTTGCCACGATCAAAAGGCCCAAAGTTTGGGTGGCGGTCAATAGAGGCAAAATAATGGCGGCGGTAAATGGAACATCAATGAACGATTGGTCAAGCAGTTCACGAGTAAACAAAAGCCGTTCACGACTTACGAAGGCATTTCTAGCTAAAAGGGCTTCTCCGCGAAGAGGAACGGGCGGTTCTTCCTCTCCCGATTCGTGACAGGGAGCAAACCCAAACTCAATAGTTGAAGTCATGGTCGTTCGCCGATCGGGACACCGAATGTGAGAAGGGCGCTTTCTAGAACGTCCAGAATAAGATTTTAAAACCAATTCAAATGTTTCCGAATCTAGTAGCAGGAAATATGCCTCATCGGCAAACAGGGCGTGCCGAACCGATGCGCATATTTTTTGAAGAAGGTCTTCAAGCTCAATTTGAGAAGAAAGCGCCATCGAAACATCCGAAAGTTTCGAAAGCCGATCGAAAGACCTCTTTGTATGAATACTTACATCTGAATTTTCATCGGAAGACCGCATAAAACCTAATGAACACCGTCCTTTGCTTCCCCTTGAAAAATACAAACTTGATTTCGGCCCCCGTTTTTAGCCATGTAAAGCGCGGTGTCGGCGGCTTCGATGAGGTCGGAGGGCTTATCACAGGAAGAATTTAAAGTACATGCAACGCCGATTGATATCGTCACGGAAAGTTGTTTATCCACACCCCCTACCGGTTCCTTTTCAATCGTTTCACGAATACGTTCGGCGAAGTTTCTCGCGCCAAATAAGGGGGTTTCAGGTAAAACGACAACGAATTCCTCCCCGCCATAACGAGCTACGATATCGATCTTTTCACGAACGGCCCCCCGAAAAACGCGTCCGACGTGTACCAATACCCTGTCACCAACCAAATGTCCGAAAGAATCATTAAACCTTTTGAAATGATCAATGTCAAGGATCATTAGAGAAAGGGGTTTTTGATAACGACGCGAACGAATGAATTCTTGCCTCAAAACTTCTTGAAAGTATCTATGGTTAAACAAACCCGTAAGAGGGTCGGTAAAAGCCAACTTCTCGGTTTGGCGGTGAAGAATGGCATTTTTCAAACTCGTGATAAATATTCCGGTAAACTGGGTAATTATTTCAAGATCTCCGGCGGTGTACGGGCGGTTTTCCGCGGTAGAAAGGTGAATCAAGCCCATAACATGATCGATTAAAATAATCGGAAGATGTAAAGTATGCTTGTAGTTTTTGATAATTCGATCGTGGGGTTTATGGGGTTCAAATATTTCAAATTGAATTTTCTCCGTTTCGGATAAAGGAGGATTGGCTGGATAATCTCTAAATATCTTTGGAATTTCACCCTCCAGGCGTTTCAGATACTTAATGCCTAACGGCGCGGTCGGTTGAATTACCGCCTGATAATAACCTTCCAAATCATTAAAAAGGAGAATAGAAATCGTTGAAAAACGAATGAGCTTTCCAAACTGCTCGAACGCTTTCTTTAGGACGATCCTTGGATTCAGGGTTGAAGCCAATTCTTTGCTTATTTCAAGATAGATATTGCTCTTATAGGCATTATCTAAAAGAAGTTTTTGATCCTTACGAATCAACTCCATCATGCCTTCACGCTCCACGGCAACCCCCAATTGCTTGGAAATAATCCTCAATAGGCGATAATACCTTTTGGCAACCTCCCGATCAACTAAAAGATCGTGTCTGCTACTCACAATCAAGAAGTGGTTTCTTGCGGGCTTTTCCCCGGAAAGCGGCAAGCAAAAAAGTTCCATGGGCTTATTTTCATCCAAGTAGGGAAGAGTAGTCGGAGTAATATCATCATTGTTATCTGTTGGGTAGGAATCGCGAACGAGAAGATCGGTTTTCAATTGCTCTAATACTTGGGAAGAAATTTTTTCCAGGTCGGTTTTCTTCAAATTCAATGAAGCAAGAATTTCAAATGGAGGCTGCAAGTCGGTTTTGTTCTCTTCAATAAATTTAATGACGGCGGATCGTTCCATCGACATGTTTTTCGACAAATGCCTGAGGAACCCCCGCAAAGTTTGTTTGTAATCAGACCCTGCATGAAGAATCTTTGTAAGAAAGTACAAACTTTCCAGTTCGTCGGTCCGTTTACTTAATTCATCTAGAAGGCGACCTTTCTCGACAATTCCGGCAACCTGACTTTTAATTGTCTCCAAAATTTTTAGCTCTTCCAAAGAAAATCCGGGTTTGTCCTTATCGCGATTTAAATTGAGAACTCCGATTTTTTTACGCGAGATTTTTAGCAAAACCGATAGAAAGGAACCGCCTCCTTTGGCGTTTCTTAATTTATATTCTGGAGGAGCCGATCTAGAATCTTCCACTCGGATAGGTTTTCCGGTTTGAAAAACCAAACCCGCAATTCCTTCATTCAAATGGAAAATTTTTTTTTGCGGCATGTATGGATGATGAATTGATCGAAAAAGTTTAAGGCGATGTTCGAATGGATCATAAATCATTAGGGAACCGGAATCCGCGGAAAGGAATTCAAGAATCTCGGTCAATAAGTATGCAAGAAGTTCTTCTAAATCGGTGGTAGAAGACGTTCTCATTGAAAGACGAGAATGAAAAGCCTGAAATTTTTGCAAATTGTAAATCATCAAATCACCATTTGTTAATTTTTTGAGATAACTCTGAATTTCTGAAGGATTTGGTTTGCGATTCGAGAATCATCACTTTGCCTTTTTATCTTTGATTCTTAGCCTTTTTTGAACATGCCGTGGGGAAGAGTCAATATCGCGTTCGCACTGGTGAAAAGCATTCCGCCTCTACAGGTGAGATGCGCACGAATTTAATGTAATGGTATCACACCAATGTGAATCCATCCACCCGGTTCTTGACAGCGCAGGAATTACAAGAATAATGAAATCCCAGCTCAAATCCTAACTGACAGCTCAATTCGATCCCATGACTCCTTGCTCGAAGCGTTTCACGCCGAGCGCGGGGAAAACGCACTAAAAGTTGCAAAGCCTTTTCTAACCTTGGTAATGTGGTTGAGGCTAATTAACTGAGAGAATTAAGAACGAAAAAAAATTAAAATCAAAGATCTTATTGTTTTTTAAATTTTGCGTTTTAATTTAGATTTAATAATTCAAAGTTGAAGCAATCGCTTAGAAGAATTTTAGTGCAATTGCCCTGTCCCCGAGAATTCCTGTTGACCGCGGGTGAGTTTATCTATCCCGCCATCGAGGTTGTCTCATCGCAGTGTCTTAAGTAGTATTTCGCTTCCTCCGCTAGAACCGAGTTTGGAACAAGCGCGACCACCTTTCTGAAGTTTTCAAGATTGGAAGGAAGGCGCATCTCTCGTTCGAGCTGGCCAAGCCTAAGAAGAGATGAAGGGTCGTTCGAATTAGTATTCAAAGCTTTTCGAAGAGCTTTATATTCTTCTTCTTTGTAGCCGAAAACCCTGGACATCGCGGCAACACCCAAGATTCCCGGGTGATAATTCTCATTTACCAGCAAGGTCTTTTGATATTCCTCCAAAGCCTCTTTTTTTCTCCCGCTTTTTGCATAAATATCACCCAATACGCAATGACCTTCTATATGGCCGGGATGGTTTTTAAACAGAAAGTTCAAAGCATCGCATGCTTCCGAAAACCTGCCGATTTCCCCGGCTGCCTTAGCCCATTTAATGGCCCCTTCAGGGCGCTGGGGAAAACGTTTTGAAAGTGCGGCGAAAGTTTCGCGCGCAGAATCAAT
>JACPTH010000055.1:9028-13930 GCA_016192885.1 bacterium
CAATTTCACCGGTTTTTTGGTAAAGCTCTCCGAGTGAAAAAAGAATTTGAAAATCATCCTTATGGAATTCCGAAAGCCTTTCCATAAGAACCAGCGCTCTATCCCAGTCGCGAATTTGATAATAGCACTGCGCCAAAGCGAACATACCCTTCGGGTAGTTTTTGTACCGTTTTAAACCCGACACAAAGGATGGAATAGCCAAGGAATATTTTTTTTGTGAAAAGAGACAGAACCCAAGATTCATATGCGCATCAAAAGCGCTTGGGTTCTTGGAAAGAACAATTTTCAAATGAACGGCGGCTTCTTCGAAGTTCTTTTCCTTCATTAAGATCCCGGCGAGAGAGAAATGAGCGACTTCAAGCTCAGGGTGCTTTTCTAGAAGTTTCCGATATTCCCTTGTGGCCCCCGGCAGATCACCATGTTTCCTGAGAAGCTCGGAAAGTTTCAATCGAATTTGGAAGCGATCCGGGGAAGAGTTTGCGGCGCGCATAAGAAATTGAATCTGTTTTTCGGTGTCACCCTTTGATTCATAAAGATCGGAAAAGGCCAGAAAAACAATTGTCTCGTTAGACTTTAATTCAAGGGCTTGTTCCAAATAAAAAATCGCATCTTCAAACCGACCTAGCCTTGAATAACTAATTCCCAGAGAAATAACCGCGGAAGAATTGTAAGGTTCAAAAGAAACTATCTTTCTGAAAACACTGACCGCATCATTGTAATATCCATTTTTTAAATGAATTTTTCCAAGCTTCAAAAAAACTTCCACGTTATTAGGGTCAGAAGGTTCTTTTCCCTCGGCTTCCTGAAGGAGTTCCTGTAATGATCTTGGTTTTTTTAATATCAAGTTAATTTTGTCTTCTCCGGCTAGACGCAGAAATTTGAATTTCCTTTGGCGAATTGTACCAAGGATTTTTTGTCCTTTTCCTTGAAAAACGCTGAACCCATAATGACGACATCAGCTCCGGCGGAAAAAACGCTTTGGACATTCTCTTTGCTTACTCCACCGTCAACGGCAATACAGGTTGTAACGCCCAAATTTAAAATAAGGGTTTTCAAAGCGGAAATTTTTCTTAGAATAGGTTCAATAAAGCTTTGCCCGCCAAACCCCGGGTTAACCGACATGATTAAAACTTGGTCGCATACCGGAAGCAGATACTCCAAACCGCAAAGGGGCGTTTGAGGGTTTAGGGAAATCCCGGCTGCCGCACCCAATTCGCGGGTTTGAACCAAATAGCGCTGTGCGTGGTTGCATGCTTCCAAATGGAACGTGATTCTGTCTCCTCCGGCATTCCGATAGTCGCTAAGCCACTTTTCAGGTTTTTCAATCATTAGGTGAACATCGAAAGTGAGAGTGGAATGTTTTCTTAGGCTTGCTATAATAGGCGCTCCAAAAGTCAGATTAGGAACAAAATGGCCGTCCATTACGTCAAGATGAACCCAATCCGCTCCGGATTCTTTAATCATTCGCAATTGAGTTGCAAGATTGGAAAAATCTGAGGAAAGAAGTGACGGGGCGATTAGTCGATTTGGCTTTTTCATGGAAGGTCACCAAAAGAAAACCAGCGCGAGCATTAAAAAAATCCCGGATCCCAGGGCTACCAAAGGGCTTCGATACCACCGCATTTCATCCGACGATCGCCAGATTAAGCTATCAGCTACGGCTTTCCCTCCGTGAATGAGTTGGAGGATGGGTCTCGCGAATACGGGCCTTTCCGGAGTTTCCTGCTCTTCAAAAATCTGAAGAGAAGCAAGCGCCTGAGATGATTTCACTCCGCCCGAACTCATTGCAAAGGTTGGAGAAAGCGTGTTTTCGGTCGAATGATTCGCGCCGTAACCGTCTGAAACGAAAGAAGTAGCTTTCCCCGCCATCTCGGTCGGTTTTGGTTCTGAAGGTTTTTTTAGACTTGTAAAAGGGAAATTGCGCGAAGGAGGTACGAAGGAATTCATGATACCGGATTGCCCTCTAATCGCATCGACAACCGCGGAAGCTGTATCCAATCTTTTGATAGGCCGAAGGTTCCCAATTTTCTCGCTTCCGCAACAGGTTTTGATCAAATCCGCAAGTTTCATAAGGAAATTTGAGTGATCTTGATAGCGGCCGGCGATGTTTTTAGTTAGGGCGCGTTCGATAAATTCGGTAACCGTCTCTATTCGATCGGGACTTAAATCTTGGTGGTGGATCCGTAAAAAGTGTCTTAATTGGTGGCTCCACGATTCATTTAGGCCTCCGCGCTTCTGGATGGGAGATTCTCCGGTTAGAAGTTCGAAAAAAGTGATTCCCAAAAAGAAAAGATCGGATTGAACTCCAACCGTAGAATCAGGATTTGAAACAAGTCTCAACCTTGGGAGGGAAAATGAGATTATTTTTACCGCACCATCCTTGGTCCAAATTACATTTGAGAGTTTTACCCCCCTATTTACTACTCCTTCCTGGTGGGCATAATGAAGGACCGAACCGATTTGCTGAATCGCCTTACAAGCATTTTTGAATGATACCTTCTCGGACCCCCGCGCCCAACTTCTTAGATCCTGCCCTAAAACATATTCGGAAACCACAAAAGGCCGGTTCCCGTCAATATCTATATCGAAGATTTGAACCACGGCTGGATGCGATAATTTTGCGAAACAGGCGATCTCCTCCGTGAATCTTTTTACCTGGTCGATGTTGTTCACAAGTTCTTTACGGATAAATTTTATCGCAACCGTAGCATTTCGCTCTAAATCAGTCCCCAAGAAGACCTCATATAGATGAGATTCAGCGAGATGCTTGGTGATCTCATACTTTTCCTTTATTTTTTTTCCGATCATGAATCCCTCCGTTGCTTTATTCCAAGAAATAAGCCGATTTCTGTTTTATTGGATAGAGCGTTCTTCAATGGGAATATTATTGATGTAGATTTGAAGTTTCGCCTCGGGAACATTTGGAACGTCAACTTTTATGTGATCGTTGGGTTTGTGAACCCCGGTATAAATTACCGCTCGGCCCTCGCGAGAAATGAGAATGAATTTTACCTCTTTTGCCATGAAGCCTTCCGGCATTTCAAAAGTTTGGGGTACGGTTCCCGGCTTTTGCGAATCATTTCCGGAAGAAGCGGAAACCGTTTCATTCGCAGGCGTATCCTCAGTTATTTCGCCCTCGGGCAACAAAATCCGAGGAGGAAGGATCGCGGCCGATTGAGACGATTGTGAAGGAGTTGAAGCGGACTGCGGCTCCGATATCTCGAAGCGTTTGAGCTCCGAGGCTGAAACATTTCCCGGCGAATTCCCTGAGGATACTAATAAATCAATTGAATAACCGTCGGAAACCGGATCGAATGGAGAAGGGAAAGTAGAAAGAACTTGGTCTTTAGCATGATTCGGATCTTTCTTATAAAGAATTTTACCTTCCTTTAATCCAAGGGATGCAAGACTTGTCTTTGCGCTCATAAGCGACTTCCCGACGAAATTTGGAAGAGGGGCCTTTAAGCCGGAGCTCCCAAGGCTGATAAGCAGATCGACGGCTCCCTTCGCATTCTGGGTGCATGACGGCGGAGGGGATTGGGCGATAATCCGCTCGCGCGGAGTTTCTGAAGAAAAAATATAAGCTCTTATCCCCTCATTTAGCTGGGCATTGAGAAGCGCTACGGTTGATTCACGGCTACTTTTCCCAGAAAGTTCCGGGACTTCAACCTGTTTGCTTCCAAGAGAAATCGTCAGAAACATTTTTTTGTTCGGTTTAACTTTGGTTCCATGCTCGGGATCCTGGGAAATAACATGGTCTTTTGGAATTTGCGGATCATATTTTTCATCTTTTGTTTCAATTATGAAATCGGGCGGTTTGTCCTTTAAAACCTGTGAAAGCGATTTTCCACGAAAATCCGGAACCTCAATGTTTTCGCCTCTATTGAAATACTCATTTAAACGGTCTCTAAGGTAAAAAAATGATACAATCCCCCCCGCCAGTAAAAGCGAAATCATCAGGGTCATTTTTATCAAAATTAATAAACAAGATTCTTTTTTCGCCATTCCTTACAACTCCGACCGAAGCTGGCCGCACGCGGCCAAAATTGAACCGCCTTTTGAGTTGCGTACGGTTACATTCACTCCGGCCTTTTTCAATACCTTTCGATATTCTTTTTCGGCTTTCTCGGTTGAGGGACGAAAATTAGTCGTCGGAAATCGATTAAATCTGATGATGTTTACATGGCAAAGCAATCCCTTGCAAAAAGCGGCCAAATTCATGGCATCGTGAATTCCGTCGTTTTTGTCTTTTAGCAGAACGACTTCAAAGGTCACCCGCCGATTCGTGATATCTATATACCGTTCGATTGCGGACCGTAGACCATCAAGCCGGAACTTTTTGTTGGCAGGAACCAATGAAGAACGCGTATTGTCATCAGCGGCATGAAGAGAAACGGCTAGGTTTACCTCCCCGGGAAATTCGGCCAGGGCTTGGATTCCCGCCGGGATCCCAACGGTGGAAATCGTGATTCTACGGCTGGCGAAATTCATTGTTTCTTTCCGGGTGATAAAATCAATCGCTGAAAATACGACTTTATAATTCTCCAAAGGTTCCCCCATACCCATAAAAACTATGTTGGTAGGTTTTTTTTGGGTCGATCGACAAAGAGCTAGAATTTGAATGACTATTTCATTGGAGGTCAAATTCCTTTTAAATCCGCCTTCCCCTGTTCTGCAAAATGCGCAACCCCAATGACATCCGAGTTGCGAGGAAAGACAAAATGTAAGAGTTTTTTCATCCGGAATGGCTACGCATTCGACAATTTCTCCGTCTTCAAGTCGAAATGCGATTTTTATAGTTCCGTCTTCCGAAACGTTTCGTTTGATTTCATCGGGAAGGATTTTCGGAAATGCCTCGGAAAGTCGTTGCCTAAGTGGTTGGGAAAGATTCGTCATTTCAGG
>JACPTH010000056.1 GCA_016192885.1 bacterium
GACATTAGGCCCTCCAAAGTATCGCGCTAACTTTAAGCAGAAAGTAACTAAATCTGTTTTCAAACGTGATTATTATACCGGAAGCACCTCGTTGGTTCCGGGTGAGATAACGCTTGGATTCAACGAATTTTTCAGAGATTTTGGCACCGCAACGCCGACGGATCGCTCAACCTGGATTTGGATCGAACCAGGCTTTAATCAATTGTCCCCTGTGGTTTCAAGCGAGTATAGAACCGAACTCGCGATAATCAACTCCGCTACTCCACCGGAGGTCTCAAACGCCTCCGCAGTTTGTGATATCAGCGGGCCTCTAATTCAAGACCCACCTGATACCGGGCCTCTGGTAACCGCGGTTCCAGATTCTGAAGGAAAATTCAGGGACGACGTTTTTTACTACTTTGAAGTTGAAAATGCCCCCATATTCGACGCAAACGGTGTAAATTTCGGGTCTTCAGGAGAAGATAAAGATGGAGACGGAAGAATTGGCTTGTTTCCAACTACAGCCGAAGAAGCTTCATTAAAGTATTACTGGAAAATACTTCAGGTCAAGGACAGATACGGAGCCGATGTTAGCACGGTAATATTAGATCAAGAAACCGACGGGACGTTCTCTACCAGCTCATTACTTCCGGTAAACCTTCCCGGCGGAGAGTACCGAATTGGCGTTAAAGCAAAGTACAAATTTTTTGACTATAACCGCATGCTTCCAGGCGAATTATCCGACAAGAAAAATAACTACCTTTCCGGGCTTTTGACAGCCCAAGGGGAAGATGCGGCTCAAATTTCCTGGGTAACCTTTAAAGTCAAAACCGTGGTTGACCCCGTATGCCCCGGAGGTAAAGGGATAATAATGAGCGGAAAGAATGTTTCGACGGGCTACTACTACCGCCCCGTAAGCCCTGAGGATGACGGGACTCCATATTGCGACACATCTACTGAAAACCCGGCAAGCCCCAAGTTTGTAATCAAAGAAAACACCCCAAGGTGGTCTTTTCAATTGCGAGAGTCAAATTATAATTTAACCAGAGGAACCAACCGAATTTCATCCATGACCGCCGCTACCCCTCCTGACCCGCTTGACCCAAGAATGGAAACCGGAACCCTTAATTGGGAAGGCGACGCCAGGTTTACTTGGTCAACCGTTCTCGAAAGAAATGGTGAGGGAATTGTGTCCAAAAGCATTGATTCCGCGACCTACACCATTTTCATTGATAGCATTAGAACCCTTTTTCCGCTTCCTTCCCAACCCGCAACCTACTCTTTTAAAGTTGATGGAAGCAGAGTATATTCGTATTGGACGCAATTCCCTACCACCCGCTTAGTAGGAGGAAGGATTGTTACTGACTGGGTTCGTACTAAAATTGTTAAATATATAAAGATCACCGGGGATTCCGTGGTGTATATGACTGACGAAACACCGCCCCAATCAACTTATAAAAATGTTTTTGGAACAACCGATATCCCGGCGGTGTTTTTCAACACGGACCTTTTTTATGGAACAACGGGAGAGACCCTTGCAAACGTTGATTCACCCCCTAGATCGAATTCATCGACTATTGAAATGATAGTTGCGGACAACAACCCTTTCGGAAATATTCCTGGAGATAATTTCATCGACCCGTTCCATTCAACCGAAGCTACCCATCATAATCTTACGAACCGTTTAGCTTCCTTCAGTTACACGAACAAAGCAGGCCCAATTCCATTGGCAGGCGATTTTTCCATGACTTCCTATTATAGCAATAGTCCCGGCGGGATGGTGGCGGTAGCCGATCTTGATGAAAGCGCGTTTAAAAGTAGTTGGGTTCCCGGCGCCGCTGGTATCTACAACAAAAGTTGCTCTTATCGCTTGTACAGAATTCAACGCGATTCGCTAGTTCACTTTTCCCAAGATAAAGTGACTTTAGCCTGGCAAGCCAATATGGCCTTAACCTATGCCAATAACTCTCCCGGGTATCAAAACCTACAATATGGTTTCGGATGGAAAGAATCCTGCGGACTTGCCACATCGACTAACTTTTTCGGGAAAATTATGATTCGCGATAACGACCGGCCGAACACTTTCATCAAGATTGTTGAACAAAAACATCCATCCACGAATTACTTTACTCCATCCAATGTCAAACTAGAAAAGATGTCTTATGATTGGGAGCGCCTTTCCACAGGTGGAAGCGACGAAGCTAACCACAATGGCGTTTACCCCTGGGACAGCCCTGATATCCTGGGCTTTGATTCATCATGTAAGGTCGATGTGACGGAAAAGATAAAAAATC
>JACPTH010000057.1 GCA_016192885.1 bacterium
CCTGTTGATAATGATCAAATCAGAAGTACAAGAAGTCGAGCGAAATAAAGTTGCTTTGCTGATTGAAGTTGGAAAAGAAAAAGTCCAGGAGGCATATAGCGCTTTTTTTAGGCGGGCCGCTCAATCGGTAAATATTCCCGGATTCCGTAAAGGTAAGATTCCAAAAAACATACTGGTTAACCATATCGGAAAAGAATCCGTAAGGGAAGAAGTTGAAAGAAGTCTAGTTTCCGAAGTTTATCCCCAAGTCGTTCGAGAAAAAAAGATTCACCCGCTTAGCGATGTAGACATTCAAGATTCTAATCTTGAAGAAGGAAAACCCTTTACATTTAAAGCCGTGGTAGAAGTTTTGCCCAAACTTCCGGAGTTTAGCTATTCCGGAAGGCATTTTGACGCAAAGCAAGTTCTTGTTGATGAAGAAAGTATTCAAAAGGTCCTTGCCAAATTAAGCGAGAAATTCGCCAAGACAAAAACGGTTGAAGATGGTACCTTAGAGTTCGGGGATTACTGCCTTGTTGATGTAGAAGTGAAGTGCGATGGAATAATTGATTCCGAGCTTTCAGCCGAAAAAGCTTATCGGAAATTTTCGGAAGATGACGACGTTTTTGTTTCAATTAGGGGTATGAAATCAGGTGAAACCCGCTCGTTTTCTTACGATGTGAAAAAAGACAGCGAAAAAAACTCCAAGTATTTCGGGAAAAAATTGGACTACACCGTTACCCTTCAAAAAATATCCCGCGCGATTGTCCCTACCATGGATGACGCTTTCGCCAAGGATGTCGGTGACTTCAAAACTCTTGCGGAGCTAAAAGAGAAAATTCGTTCCGATTTGGAAAAACAGTCAAAATCAGATGCGGAAAATCAAGCCATAGATCATCTTCTAATGGAAATCGCCAAAGAGACCAATCTTGAGGTCCCGGAAATAATGGTTCAAAACACCATAGATTATTTAATGGAGCGGATCGATCACCGTTGGCGGCAATACAATTCATCTTTAAAAGAATTCCTAGAAAGAACAAATAAAGATGAAAAGGAGTTCCGAGAAGGTTTCAGAGAAAAGGCGGTCTGGGAAACCCAACGCTTGCTTCTAATTGAGGCAATAGCGGAAAGGTTGTCCATAACCGCTTCCGAAGCCGAATATAGGGCCGAAGTTGAGAGATTGGCGAGTGAAAGCGGGCAGCCGATTGAGACCTTGTTGGAAAAATTTTCGCGCGACAACAGCACCGAAAATATCAAAAAAAATCTGATTCATCACAAAGTAAACGAGTTTTTGCTAATGAACAATGAAATTCATTTCGATAAGGTGAAAGAGAACGATTTTAACAAGGGGGATACGCAAGGTGACTCTTGTTCCCATAGTCATTGAACAAAGCAACCGCGGTGAACGCGCGTACGATATTTATTCGCGCCTTTTAAAAGACAGGATTGTCATCATTGGGGGCCCTATTGAGGACCATGTGGCTGATTTGGTGATAGCTCAATTGTTGTTTCTTGAATCCGAAGACCCGGAAAAAGACATTTCAATTTATATTAACAGTCCGGGAGGAATAGTTACCGCCGGATTGGCGATTTATGACACCATGCAATATATTAAACCCCCGGTAAGCACAATTTGTATCGGCCAAGCAGCCAGCATGGGGGCTGTTCTACTAGCCGCCGGTACCGCCGGAAAGCGTTTTTCCCTTCCAAACTCCAGGATAATGATTCACCAACCTCTTGGAGGGGCGCAAGGGCAAGCGAGTGACATTGAAATTCAGGCGACGGAAATCCTTAGAATAAAAGAAAAACTGAATAACATCCTCGCTCATCATACCGGGCAGCCCTTGAATCGAATAAAAAAAGACACGGACCGCGACTTTTTCATGTCTTCGCTTGAAGCCAAAGATTATGGGCTAATAGATGAAATGCTTCAACGGAAAGTAACCCCTATTAAATCGAGCGAGGAATAGGCATGTTGTCCAAGAATTCTCAATTCCGGTGTTCATTTTGCGGGAAAACCCAAGATCAGGTTCGTAAACTTATTGCCGGTCCTGAAGTTTATATTTGCGACGAATGTATCGGCTTGTGCAACGAGATTATCTTGGAAGAGCTTGAGGATGAGAATTCCCATGAAATGAAGAATATCCTCAAACCTAAAGAAATTGTGGATATTCTAAACCAATATGTCATTGGGCAAGAGTTGGCTAAAAG
>JACPTH010000115.1:0-1455 GCA_016192885.1 bacterium
AAAATTCATCATTGCGGCAAAAAGAAAAAAAGTTTTGGAAGTCCCAATCAAAGGGATTGAAACGAAGGTTGGTAGGATTGTCCCGACAATGCTTCCCAGGGTTGAAAACCCAAATAATTCCCCCAAAACCCTCCCATTGTTTTCCAAATTTTTTGTTGCGACCTTGGCTAAGCAAGGTGAAACCGCCCCAAGAAGCAGACACGGTAAGAAAAACAAAGCCAGGCAAGAAAAAAGGCTTCCACCAACAATCAACAAGTCGGGAGAAAGGAATAGAATTGCGGAAGTGGAAAGAAGAATGGCATATTTTCCCACAAAAGGTATTACCGCAATCCAAATTGAACACAACCAAATAAGCAAGTACAATCTGGATTCAGCTTCCGGTCGGTCGGCGAGAATTCCCCCCAAAAAATTTCCTACGCTCATAGCAACCAAAAGAACCCCAATAATTATTGTCCAAATAATCGAGGATGAGCCATAGTAAGGAGCCATAAATCGGCTCGCCGACAACTCAACCCCCATAATCGAAGCTCCACAAACAAACGTAGTAAGATACAAAAAAAAGTTCGTTCCCATGAAACCCCCAAACACCGCAACTTGAGGCACAACCGTGGTTACCAAACAACGCTAAAGAAGTTAGTTCTCGGGAGAACGAGAATTCTCCCTTCGGTCCAAATGACAGCATTATTTGTCATTCTGAACGAATGTGAGAAATCTAATTCTCATTCATGAAATAGATTTTTTTACAGAATTTAGCCTTCCTGTTAATCACGGGCACAACCGATATGGGGAATTCCCCATATTTTTATTCGATAATTAGATTCGCATCCTCTAAAATAATGTCGTACTTGTATCCGTATCCAAAATCTTTTTCCAGGTTAAGGACTCCGCCGGCAACAACAGTATCCCCTACTTTAGCGGCCGCCAAGGTTGTAAGGGTTAAATCCTCGGAATTTTTTTCCCCACCATTCAGCGAAGCTTTTTCTCCATACAACTCAGCAATGGTTTTTCCCCCATCAATTTTTTTTATCGCCGAAAAATCAAGGTTTTGGGTATCACCGTTTCCTTTGTCTAGGTTGTCAAGAGGCGGATGATTTAGGGGTACTAAAACATTTTCACTTTTAAACCCTGGTGAGAAATAAATCATTTCAAAATCGCGATTCATAGTTTTACTATGAAAATTCTTCATGGGTGCGCATTCGGGAACTTGGACTTTTTCCCCGATCTTCACTTTTTGCTGAGGGGCGGCAACCCAGACTTTCTCCTTGCCAGTGTCTATTTTTGCGTAGGTGTACCCACCCGAGTCCATGGTTTCGACAATTGTTCCAAAAATTGCGGATACTGAAACTTCAGGATTTTGCTGCTTGGAAACGGCTTGTTGAGTCGAGCTTTTATTTTGGGATTTTCCGGAATCATTTTCAAAACAGCCGCAGAACAAAAACATAGTTACAAAGAAAA
>JACPTH010000115.1:1494-3344 GCA_016192885.1 bacterium
AATTTTTTTTCATAGGAAATTTAGAATCAATCGGGAAAAAAAGCAACTCTAATCGGTGTTTTTGGCGGAAAAAACTGAAATTATTTTGGTTAACGTAGAGGGTTGTTTTTATTTTATCGGTTTCCCGCAGGATTTGCAGTAGTATTCCCTTGGAAGGTTTTTTGCCCCGCAATGAACGCACTGGGTTTCTTCTTTTGCAGCGGCCATTTCCTTCATTTTCATGGTGGTCTGTGTTTTTAAGGCTCCCGATTTAACCGGAACAGAACTAGATGGTTCGCGTCGGGCAGGTTGTTGTGGTTCACTCGAAAACAAACCGCTGTTTGGCCATCGCTTTTTGCCTTGAAGAATTATTTCCTCGGCTTCGCTCCGTTTCCCCATTTGTTGAAGGCATTGAGCATGCCCGAATACGTACTCAGGGCGTTCAGGATCGAATTTGGACGCCCTTTCAAAAATTTTCAGGTTTTGCTGATTAAAGTTTTCTCTTTTTCCGTACATGTTTGCAAGGTGCAAAAGCGTGTCGGTGTCATCGGGAGAAAAGGAAATTTGCTTATGCAAAGCTTCCAAAGCATTTTTGCTTTCCGATTGTTGCTCCTTGTAGAAATTAACTAGGAAAGAAAGAATATCCCGTCGGGTTTCATCAATTTTGAATAAATTGTAAATTTTATCAACGTTTTCAGGGGATTTGTCGCCCATTTGAAACAGTCCTTCCCCTAAAATTCGTTGCGCAACGATATTTTTTGGATCCTTGGTCAAAATATCGTTGGCTTTGGTGCAGGCATCGCTGTTTCTTCCGGTACGGAGGTATGCATCAGCCAGTGTAAGTATCATTTGGCGACGAGTCGGGAAATTATCGCCTTCAGAAAGTCGACTCTCAATGAGCGAAATTGCGCGCGGAAAATCACCGGATTTCATTGCCTTTTCAACGCTTCCTTCAACTCCGGATTTCTTCATCCTCGCCAAAGACTCTTTACCGGCAACAAATGCTTTTGACCCAAAGAAAAGAGCAAAAAGGAGAATAAACCATTTTGCCTTTTCAAAAGTTAATCTCCATACCATTCCTGGAAGGTCTGGGCGAAACCCTTTGTTTTTACTGTAAACCCGATTGAGAGGTTCTCCGGCTTTAGAAAAATTACCTCGCTTAAAATCCAAGGTTCCTTGAAAGTAATCAAGTTCGTCGCTGTTGGGTTGAATTCCCCTAAGCCTGATTGTGTAACCCTCGGCATCGTCAAGGCGTTCAAGTTTTAAACAAGTTTCAATTAATTTTGGAAGAATTCGATCGGCAGGTTGTTCAGGGTTGTTAATCAACTCCCTCAGAATAGTATAGGCTTGATCGTAGTTTTCCGAAGAAAAAAGATTGTTGGCCTTTGCCAAATCAGCTCCCAATTTATCTATTCGCTCATTATCTTCCTTGGAAAGTTGCTTTACCCGCTCAATAGAAGCTTTTATTTCTTCATTGTCCTTGTCAAACTCAAGCGCTTTTTGATAGGAAAGAAGAGCGGCATCAAACACTCTATTCTCTTCATTATTTTTTGCGGCTTTTAGAAGGGCGGAAAATTTATTATCAAAATCTTGCTTTGCTTGCCTCTTCGCTAGAGCCTCGGCTTCCCGGTGGGCTTTATCGAGGGCATTTTTTTCGATTCGGGCGGACAAAGACTCCGCTCTTGCCTTTAAAGTCGGGTCATTTTCGGAAATTCCTAAAGCGCGATTAACCAGATCGAGAGCTTCTTGCAAACTTCCTCTTGCTTCAGCCTCATTTGCCGCCTTTGAAAAATCAAGCACGTTTATTTTTTGGTTGATTGCGCTAATTAGATCTGAAATTTCCTGATTATCCGGTTCCGCTCCTTTGGCTT
>JACPTH010000058.1 GCA_016192885.1 bacterium
TATGGGCTCCTCGGGCGCGGCATTTTCCTTTTTCACCGTCGCTTTTAATGCAACCATTGGGGCAAAGAAGGCAATGGATGCTTCCGTCCGGAAGTTTCTCATAGAAATCGGCCTCTTTAGCAGGAATAACTTGGTTCGCTCCAAGATTCAACACGGGGAGAACCGAAAAAGACGAACAAGCAAAGGCGCAACAAGTTGCTTTCTTCAAAAAAGATCTTCTATTCATTCGCTCGGAACCAATCATTATTAGAATGGGGAAATTTTTTAGAGAAGATGCTGGTTTACCTGATTTTCCAGGTCGGTTTCATTTGTAGCGCCCACATGAGTATGAACTACGCTTCCGTTCTTAAAAAAAAGAATACTAGGGATAGACATTATTTTGAACTGGGCGGATAAATTTTGGTTGTCATCGACGTTAATTTTTGCGAATTTAACTTTTCCGGTGAATTTTTCCGAGATTTTATCAACAACGGGCCCCATCATTTTGCAGGGTCCGCACCAGGGCGCCCAAAAGTCAACAACCGCAACGCCCGGGAAATCAGTTATTTCATTCTTAAAATTCGACTCACCAAGTTCGATAACCATCGTAATTCCTCCTTGGAAATTTGAAAACAAAACTTGAATTAGCCATTGAAATGAAGGAAAACTTCAAAATTTACATTTACTTAAAAATCACTCGCATGGGTAAAATTGAAGCCCGTAAATATCTTTTCCAATCACCTCTTTTACCACGCCGGTTTTGGCTATTAAGGGCATTCCAAGTTTAAGATCATCGGTCATAATTTGGCCCGCGGCTCGAATCCCATTTTCGAACTCAACCAAACCAAAATTCATGTACTTCAGATCGTAGCCGTCCGGTAAGGCGTAAACTCGGGTAAACGTAAGAAGCTTACAGGTTCCTCGCAAGGGAACCTTTTCAAAATCCGCAAAAACGGTTTTTGAAGGATCTCGACGTTCTTTGCATTCATGACATCGCATGGGAGCGGGATAATGCAGGTGCCCGCATTTCGGGCACTTGGAGGCGTAAACGTTTTTATCAATTTTCTTCAGCATGGCCCCCGAAATTAATCGCGAGCCCGTAGTTTGGCTCTTTAACTTGGCGACCTGGTTCGGCTTCCCTGCGAAGTTGCTTTACTAACTCATGAATTTGAGAGACGCCGGTTGCGCCTACGGGGTGACCCTTGGCCTTTAGACCTCCGGAGCTGTTAATCGGAATTCTTCCGGTTACTCGAGTTTCCCCCAATTCAATCGCATTTTTCGCTTTTCCACGTTCGAAAAGGCCAATTTCCTCGCTTTCGGCTACCTCCAAAATGGAAAACGCATCATGCAATTCAGCGAAGCTAATTTCCTTTGGCCCTATTCCGGCCATTTTATAGGCCTTTTCGGATGCGCCTTTGACCGCGGTCAATTCAAGCGGATCCTTCCGATTATGGACGCAGTGGGTATCCGTTGCCTGCCCAATTCCGGCTATCCGTATGGGTTTTTTTCGGAAGCGATTTGCGATGTCCATATTGCACAGAATCAAGGACGCCGCGCCATCCGAGACAGGGCACATATCATAGATTCGAAGCGGTTCGGCCATGTAAGGGTTAATCACGTTTGCATCAGGATTTCCATAGATGGCTTCCAGTGTAACGGGAAGCCTAACGTGCGCGAAAGGATTCAAAGCCGCGTTGTCATGATTTTTTACCGAGATCATCGCCAGATGCTGTTCGGTCAGGCCGTATTTTTCCATGTACAGGCGGGTGAACATCCCGGCAAAGGCCGGAAGGGTAAGCCCATAATTGTATTCCGCTTCAGGGTGAAGAAGGGTTGCGACAAAATCAGTCGCTTGCCACCCGTTTAAGCTTCGCATGGTTTCGCCGCCCGTCACAAGGACAACGTTTGCCAACCCTGAAGCAATGGCCATGTATCCAAGTTTTACCGCTGATGAACCGGAAGCAGGGCCATTTTCAACAAGTTCGGCCATGGCGGGCTCCAGGTTTAGGTTAGACACTAACGCTGAGGCGATTCCGCATTGGCGATTAATTATCCCGCCGCCCATGTTGGAGACGAAAACTTGGTCTATTCCGTTTTCAATTCCGGCGTCTTTCATGGCTTCAAGCGCCGTCCAAGCCATGATATCAACCAATTCGAACTCCAGTTTTCCAAATTTTATGTGGCCAATTCCGACTATTCCTACGTTTCTCACCGCTTAAACCCCGGGATCTGAGGATATTCGCTTGGCGCAATGAACTCATCAGCTGTCGCAAGAAGCTGGGGAGAAACAGGACGTTGCCCAGTCACCAACCTTGGTTTTGCAGCTTGATAAAGAGGTTCCGTCAGAACATGGGTGGGAACTCCTCCCAACTCATGTTGAACTTGCGGGCGGGCTTCAAGTTGATATTCGATCATCCAACGCTTATAACCGATTGGACTTTCGGCTACAATTAGGACTTCCTTCTGCTTTAAATATTCAAAATGGTATTCCATCTTCGCGGCGAACATCTGCGCTCCGCAGCGCAATCCGCGTTTTATGGTGATAGTGTGATAACTCATCCCCGTGGTTTCATTCACGGTTCTTCCATTAACCAAGCTGGCAATGACTCCGTCTATCGTTCCGACTAGACAATACTCATCCGCCACTCTATAGCGATACCAACCTAACAATTCAGAATAAACCCGCGCCGCAACTACATCGTAGAAATCCCGTTCAACATCGATGAGAGGTCTTACCGTCTCAAGAAGCACGGGGCCGTCATCTCGGGTTGCCTGCCGCACCACCATTTTCTCTCCAGAGGCAAGAGTAATTACTTTTGGGGGATACGGAGGAAGCTTTTTTTCAACGGGCCGCAATCTTTTTTCCAACTCGTCAATAATCATGGGTTTACTCCTTTTTTTTAAAATGAATTTTATTTTAACATAGTTCACCATTCATTTCACGGTTTACAATAATAAGGAATTGGTGGATTTGAAATGGAAGGATTTCTTTACGCGAATCATGGTATAACATTAATGATGGCACCCGTGTCAACCTAGCTTTGGAGGAAAGGTAAGGTATCACTGTTTCCGAATTATTTTAACAACAAATTATGAAACCTAAGATTCAAACTTATTCATCCCCTGCATTTTTCTTCGGTTTGCAGTGTTTGACGCTTTTCCTGCTTTCCGTGGAATTGGTTCGCCTGACCTCCCCGAAAGAGTTTTTTTGGGTCCAATTTTCCCCATATTGGATGGAGGGTACCCATTTTCTAGGGCTGATTTTCGGAGTATTTGCGTGTATTACGTTTTTGGGTTCTCGGATGGCTATTACCTTGTCGCAAACGGCCCCCCCCATCGCCATCGTCCTTGGAATTCTTTTGAATCTGGCGATTCTTAAAAGCTTATCATGGTGGTTAATAATAGCAGCCGGATTAGTCGCATGGTGTTTGTGGATCATCGAACTTGGATTGGTGGGTTTCCTGGGTCGCCCCATGGTTTTCTTTGTCGCATCTTTCAACTACTTCTTTCTGCTTTTTCTTTTTATCGATACGCGGTTTTTTGTTGCAACCAATTCGCACCTCAGCCTTTTGCATCTTTGGTATCTCCGCTTTTCAGGAGTAGTTTCAATGGCCGGGATTTCGCAAGCAACATTACACGGTCTTGCGATAATTTCCGCGGGTTATGTCGGCACTACCGTTTTGCTGGGTTTTCTCCTTCGAGGTCGTTTGCCGATTCCTTCGCGGGCTTTGTTAAGGCTTTCTCTGAGCGTTTCTCTTCTTGTTTTACATATTCTTCAATTCGACCATTTAGCAGGGGTAATTCCTTTGCAAGATTACTTGACTTTCAGATTTCAATTCAGCACGCGCTTAGTTCCACAAGCCATAAGGTTTCAAAGCCCTGTTTTTTCTCCAAATCATGATTCGCAGGCTTTGGCCTCTGACCGATGTTACAAACCTGGAAAATTCGCATGGGATTCCTCCCTTCGTTCGAATCTGGTCGTTGTGCTTGTTGAAAGCTGGCGGGCGGACCTTTTTCCAGTCTGTATGCCCCGCCTTTATCGTCGCGCCAAGCAAGGACTCTGGCTTCGCAACCATTTTTCCCAGGCTAACAATACTCCGGCAGCTCTGGTCGGTCTCTATTATGGTTGTTACCCGCTTAATTTCCTGCTTCAATTTCAGAGACTTAATCCGCCATCATTTTTTGATTTTCTTAGAGAAAGCGGTTACCAGACGCATTTCGTCCCAGGCATTTCACCACAAGTTACGCAAGAAATAGAAATTTTCCATTCGGGTTTTCGAAACCACTTCCCCTCCGACCCGACAGAATCATGGCCGACGATGACCCGCAACGCTTTTGACAAAGCAATCGAACTCATACGAGAA
>JACPTH010000105.1 GCA_016192885.1 bacterium
AATAGCCCCGATCGGAGGGTACGGTTGCGACGAAGGAAGGGATTCTTTTTCCTTTGGACTTTGACATTCCGGATTTTCTTTCTGGTTATCCGAATGAATCGGCGGGTATGGTTGACTTTCTAATTTGGGATGGTCATTAATGAATGTCGGCGGATAGGGTTGGCTTTCTAATGTTTGGGGTTTTTCGCCATGCGACGAGCCGGAAGCCAACGGAGCGTTCATTTTGCGAGCTTCGGCTTCTAGATGGTGTTCCCTTTCAAATGTTTGGAACAATTTCTTCTCAAAAGCGGTTAAAAAAGCCTCAACGCATTTAGGGTCAAATTGCTTGCCGGAGAATTTTTTTAGCTCGGCGATCGCCACGTTCACATCAAGGCCTTTTCTATAAGGCCTATCGGATGTCATCGCATCAAAAGTGTCGGCAACGCAAATAATTCGCCCAATCATGGGAATCATTTCACCAACTAAATGATCGGGATAACCTCTTCCATCGAAATACTCATGATGATGAAGAACGCCCGGAATCTTATCTGCTAAAAATTCTACGGGCCTTAAAATCTCGGCTCCAATAACTGGGTGTTTTTTTATCGTTGCATATTCTTCATCCGTAAGTTTTCCGGGTTTACCTATGATTGAGTCTTTGATTCCGATTTTACCCACGTCATGAAGAAGCCCCGCGTATCGAACATTATCGAGGGCTTTGGGATCAAAACCCATAGCTTCAGCAATTGCGACTGAGTATTCAGTAACGCGACGGGAGTGGCCATGAGTGTATGGGTCTTTTGCGTCAATGGCGGTCGCAAGTACATCGACGGTTGAAAGGTATATTTTTTGTATGTTTTGATAGAGTCTTGCGTTGTCCAGGGCGGAAACGGCGAGATTCGCTATGGCTTCCAACATTTCGATGTCATGTTCGTTAAATGAAATGTCGCCGGTTCGATTTAGCACTTGAAGAACGCCGATGACGTCATCTTTAAGCCGCATGGGAACGCAGATCATGGAGCGGGTAACAAATCCGGATTTTTTGTCCGCGCCTTTGAAAAACCTCGGATCTTTTGACGTGTCGGGAACGATTACCGGCTTGTTTTCCTTGGCGCACCAACCGGCTAACCCGGTTCCCATGGGCAATCTGATTTCTTGCAATCTAGCCCCGACGCTTGAATCGCCTTGAACTATATGAAAGTACAATTCATGAGTTTTGGAATCAACAAGATAAACCGTTGAGGTTTCGCAACGCATTACCTGCGTCGCCATATGCATTATTTTCTTTAAAAGATCGGTTAACTCAAGGGTGGAACTAATCGCTTTTCCGACTTCCAACAGGGTCGCAAGTTCCTCGACCCGAAGTTTCACAAGCTCCGTTTCCATGAAATTGCTGATTGAGTCAGTCGCAAGTTGGCGAAACTCTTCAATTCCCGTTGCAACCGCATCTAAGACAACGGGTAAAACCAGCAACCCAAAGGGAGATTCAACTTTTCCAAGGGGAATAAACAAACAACGTGTACCGTCGGTTTCAGTTATTACTTCGGTTGGAATCGGAAGACTCTTCCTGCAAAAATTAGCGAATTTTTCGGAAATACCGTTAAGGAAAAGATTTTCAAACCCATCGTTAAATCTGACACGGGCGGTTTTTGTGCTTGGGTCATAAAAGAAAACCGCAATTCCTTTCTTCCCGGATAATTCGGAAGCGGCTTTTCCAAGGATTCCAAGCAGTGTGTCAGTATCTTTTCCGCAAGCAAGAATGTCCCGTTGAGCTTTATACAAAACACGTAAAACGGGTTCCCCAAGTTGAAAATCTTTCGATGAAAGGGCCTTATCCACTAATTTCCTTCCTGTCCTTTAAACCCACCAACCTATAGGCTTTTACCGGCGCTGATTTCCCCGCAATTTGAATCGGTTCTAACGGAATTGCCTCGACAAGCTCTTGTACTAACTCTTGCGTACGAACCCCCATGATGATTTCATGACTCTTCGCCTTCGCTTGTAGCCGACTAGCTAGATTTACCGTGTCTCCGGTCACCGTATACTCCATTCTTTCGATAGAACCGACATTGCCCAGAATTGCTTCTCCGGAATTAATCCCATACCTTACGCTAAAACAGTCGAACCCTTTTGGAAGGTTCTTGTTTATTTTTTCAACCTCCTCCTTCATTTCCAAAACCGTTTTAGCATCTCCGATAAACTTATCCAAGCGAACCCTATTCTTATGAACAATTTTGATAAGCCTCGAAAAATAATGATTCAATTGTACCAGAACCCTTTCCGGGGAATGGCGCTCCGAGAAAGAAGTAAAATCACAAATATCAATAAAAGAAACGGAGATCTCCTGTCTTTTTGGAACCAAGGTATTCTGAGCATCTTCAATTAGCTCTAAAACAACTTCTTGAGAAACTTGTTTGCTGAAAAGTTCGTAAATAAAAGTTTTTTTTCGGCCCTCCAATAAATATCCAAGAAAATAAACAAAAAACAAAATGATTGGAAACCCCACGATCGAGGAACCAATGTGCATTTTATATCCGTAATTAAATAATCCCGCAGTACATAATATAAGAAGAATCGGGGCAACGAAAGCGAAAAAAACTCCTGAAAACGGATTAAATCTCCTTTGGGTCCACATTATCCAGAAGCACATTATAAAAAAAACAAAATCCGAAAGATACTTGAACGCTCCTAAATCTAATCTTCGCATAAACCCATTTTCGGTTGAAAGCGCATCAAACATGGAGGTATGAAGAACGATCCCAGCAGCTTGAGAATTACCCGGAATTGGAATCGTATCCGCTCCAAAATCAGAACTTACTCCTATCAACGCTACGGCTCCCCGTAGAAATTCACGATCGACTGTTGCTCCTTTAGCGGCTTTTCCCCTTACAAGATCGTAAAAACTCGCAAAATGGAAATGAGAGGTCGATTCTCCCCGAGAAAGTGACGGGTTCTTCCAGATTGGGGTGGCTAAATAGTTAACCTTAATGTTCGGTTCAGATGATGTTTCCACGGGCTCAAGGGGTATCTTCTTGCCATCTGAAAGGCAAAGTTCATAATTCTTAACAACCAAATTATCCTCGATGTTTTTCCAAACAAGATACATTGTCAGCGGAAGAGTGGGAAATTCTCGACCAAGATAAGGGAAGGTTAAGGGATGTTTTCGAATGACTTCGTTAAGATTGACATTCTTTGCGCAATTAATAAGGCCAAGCTTCGCGTGGCCGGCTAAATCCGGATTGGGTTCAGTTAAAACAATCGGTTCCTTAAGCATGAATTCGTAAGTTTCATTATCATTTTCTGAAGCGCTTGCCAACGAAGACTCTCTTTCAAACAATTCGGTACTTTTCTGCGGTTCGGTCTCAGGAAGTTCAAATGATTCGTTTAAGGAACGCCCATAGGAATCAAGCGATGCAGCCAAAACTACTCGAATAGACGAAGAAGCCATTACCCTTGAAAACTCTCTAATTCCCTCATTGGAAGTCTCATTTGGGAAGAAAATGTCGAAACCAACGACGCTTATGCCAAGACTTTCCAACTGTCGAATGGCTTCCGCATAAATTTCCCTTGGAAAAGGGAAAAAAACCTTCTCTTGAGAAAACTTTCGAATTGAATATGCATCGATCGGAAAAACAAAAATCCGCGGGATTTTTACCAGGTTTGACTCCGTTTTCCAACGCCAAAACCATAATGCATCTTCAATGGCCGCATCGAAGAAAGATAAATGACCTGAATGCCCCAACCACGAGACAAATCCCCAAATTAAAATAACCGAAAATACTCGAAAAACCTTCCACGCATGTGTCATGCACCAATCACGTCCGAGAAAATTTTTAACCGATCCGCGGAAACCACCCTTAAAGTATCGTCAAAAACAATCTTGATCCCGTCAGCCTTAACCCGTGATATAGCGGATACTTGTACTACCGATAGTCTTTCAATATACCTCTTCCACCACGCTTGAGGGGCCAACCCCTGAATCGTTCCTTCCGCGACTACAGACCCAATATCGGATACAAAAACATTCCCCCCCAGAAGACGCAAATCATCGGTTGGAACCCGAATACCGGTGCCCAAAACATGGACCGGAACCTTATAATCGGAGTAACGCAACATTAATGCCTCTTTCAGGGGGAGATCCGTCCCGTGTACATTCAATACGACGGGGCACTCCGGGGTTTCTTGCTCCATCCATGAATCGAATGCATTAGCGGGATCCCCTAGGGGGAACTTTTCGGAGCCTATACAAACGGAAAGAAACCATAGCTCACCGTGCGAGCATTTTAATTTATAAGCGCTTTGCCCTGGAGCATTGGCCGGGAAATTAATCGGCCTTAGCAAAGGGAACCCTGCTTGAAGCGCTCGTCTAGAAGAAGGTTTTGAGAGAGCTTTGTCTCCAAGAATTATAATGTCGATTCCATTTTCAAAGAGCTCCTTTGCGTCCGGGAGGGAGATCCCCTCCCCGGCTGAAATTCCGTTTCCATTGACAACGATAACCTCAGCCGATAGCTTCCTCTCACCATCCTGGAGAATCTTTACAATGCCTCTTAAACCCGCTTCATGAAGAATTTCTCCCAGAAAGACGAGAGTGAGCATAGCAGGGTCATTTTAACACAAGCATAATGTTTCCACAACATGAAACCGGATAAAACAAGGGAAATTAAGGAAGCCCGACATGAAAAATTCTACCCATCAGCGTTCGAGAAATTTAAGCCCTGAAAATTCACCTTTCCCTCTTTTCGTCAGAATCTAATAACTCGATGTTTTCAAATATTGTTTTTGGGCTACTTATGCAGGTTATCGAGCGCTTTATTCCAAAAACCGGTCGGGTATCCGGACTTCGTCTAGTTTCAACTAATATATGTTATCGAACAAACTCTCACGATCCTAAACACTTGCCGATAAGAAATCTAAAATTCCGGACTTTTACTTTGCAAAATTGAACTATGCGTTTAAAACGAATTCTGATTATTTTATCGATCATTACTTTTTTTTCATTTGCGCTTTACCCTATCGCCCATGCCGGGGCATGGGCTTTATCATCAATTCGATGGCTGGACAAGGATGAAAAAGTTTACGAATCCTTCGTTCAAAGCATTGGAGATTCCGGGCAGGGGAATATTGACAAATTTATTCGCGACCCGCAAGCCAACCCTTTGTACACGGAAGAAGACAAGAGAATAACTCTTTCACCGGATTGCGCGGATTTTCCGTATCTAATTAGAGCTTATGTTGCATATAAGCTTCGTCTTCCTTTTAGCTATGTTTCCGAAGTTAACAGTAGAGGGGGCGATCCTCGCTATGGAAGCAAAATTACTCCATCTCAAATTTTCGACCAGGACCATTATTCATCATTCCAACAGTTAGTTAATGCCGTAAAGCTTGTTCATTCAGGTTATTACAGGATGGCTCCGGAAGTTGAAAACGGCGACACTTACCCTGTGAAAATTCAAAAGGAAACTATTATTCCGGGAACAATTTACTACGATCCCAACGGCCATGTTACCCTGGTTTATAAAGTCTCAAACGATGGAAGAATAAGATTTGTAGATTCTCACCCGGATCGAACTCTCTCAAGACCCTGGTTTGGCCCAAAATTCGCCCTTGGGTCTCGCTCGAATGGCGGAGGATTCAGACGTTGGCGCCCTATATGGTATTCCAATGACGGAAAGACAATGAGATTAAGCAACATTAATCTGCCTGATTTTTCAGCGGAGGACCAATATTCAAAAGTTTTTCATTTTAACGGAATTGGATGCCTTTCTTATTACGAATACATTCGCATGAAACTTTCAAATTCCGGAGGGATTGTTGAGCCCTTTGAAGAATTCCAATTCATGATCTCGGATATTTATGAGGATATCAAATATAGAGGAGTGGCCGTAAACAATTGCGTAATGAGGGGAATTTCTAAGAAACCTCACCCCGGAAATCTTCCCTGGAATATTTATGGAACCGACGGTGAGTGGGAAGAGTATTCGACCCCCTCAAGAGATGCCAGATTGAAAGCGGCTTTTAGAGACATGTTTGAACGAACGGTCAAAATGGTTTCCATGGCCGAAAACCGTGACCCGCATTTGCGATATTCCGGCTCGCCGAATAAGCTTGTGGCTGGTT
>JACPTH010000106.1 GCA_016192885.1 bacterium
AATGAACTTATTTCTTTTTCACAAAACCGTTTACTTATGATTTACAAAAAGCCGCCCCTTTTTTACGACTCCTTTATTAGTCAGAATTTGGAATCTAGAGTTATGCGGTGATGAAAAATATTTCCTTATCTTTAACTGCAAAGAAAATTATCGAGGCTGTTGACAAGATGCCGTCTTTGTCGCCGACCGTTTCTAAGACGATACAAATTGTTAACGATATTACCGCTACGCCTAAACAGCTTATGGACGTAATAAAACTGGATCCCATCCTCACCGGAAAAGTTCTTAAACTAATTAATTCCGCTTTCTTCGGGTTGCCTCAAAAAATTACGGCTTTAGATCGAGCTATCATATTAGTGGGAGTCAACACTATTAAAAACCTTGCTCTCAGCACGGCTGTCGCGGGTTCTTTTTGCGACAACAAGAAAGTCGCCGCAAGGATCAATATGGAAGAGCTTTGGCTCCATGCTCTTGGTGTTGCGGTTACTTCAAAACTCATCGCGAGGGAAATAAAAATTCCTCGTCCGCTTCAGGAAGAGTTTTTTATCGCAGGTTTGCTTCATGATATAGGTAAACTCCTTTTGGTCCAATATTTTCCCGATGAATATGCGGAGGTTGTTGACGAAATAAAAGTTTCGGGTGCGTCGATAATTGAGGTTGAACATAAGCGTTTTCAAGCAAATCATGAAGAAGTCGGTGGTTTGTTGAGTGAAAAGTGGCGTTTGTACGATTCTTTAATCGAACCCATTGTTTCTCATCATTCTCCCAATTTTGATTCGTCCTCAACTCTAACCAATGTCGTTTATCTTTCAAATATCCTTTGCATTAATAATGAAATTGGCTTCATTTGCGGGCAGATCAAAAGGGATATAGGCGAATCTATTTTAAAAAAAGTCGGAATAACAAGAGATCAAATCGAGTCCGTAATAAAAAAAATACCTGGAGAACTAGCTGAAGCCGCGAGGATTATAAAAATAGGAGACGATTAAAATATGAAGGTTGTTTTTTGGGGATGCAGGGGGTCTACCCCTTGTCCCGGAGCCAATACCGTGAGATATGGCGGAAATACGAGTTGCATAGAAATCAGAAATTCGACGAATGATATTTTAATTCTTGATGCAGGCAGCGGAATCAGGGAGCTTGGGATGAGCCTTTTACGCGAAATGCCGATCAAGGCGAGTCTTCTAATATGCCATACCCATTGGGACCATATCCACGGTTTCCCTTTTTTTGCTCCAGCATTTATTCCAAAAAACAACATTCAAATTTTGGGTCCGGCGAAAATGGTGAGCAACAAATCAATCGGCGATGTCCTTGCCGAGCAGATGAACTATGCGTATTTTCCTGTCAGAACCGCGGAATTGCTTGGAAAAATAAGTTACATAGATCAAATGGCGGGGCGAGCCGACGTGGAGGGGTTCGACGTAAATTGCTTCCCATCGAACCATCCTATTTTAAGCATTGGAAGCAGAATAGAAGCGGACCGCAAGGTCGTAGTATTCACCGGTGACCACGAGCCTTATCGAGATACGATTTACCCTTCGGACGATATGAGTGATGAGGCCGTCAGCGCCAGGGAGTTTGCGGCCCAACAAAACACCATGCTTGAAGAAACAGCCAGAGGCGCTGATTTGCTAATTTGCGATTGTCAGTATACCGACAAGGAGTATGAAACCAAAATCGGCTGGGGACACTCTTCCGTCGGCCATTGCATAGATAGAGCAGTCAAAGCAGGCGTGAAAAAATTGGCGCTTACCCACCATGATCCCTTGAAAACCGACAATGATTTGGATGTCTTGGAAGCGGAAGCAAAAAAACGCATGGAAAAAGCATCCGGCAAATCAATTGAAGTGTTTTACGCGAGGGAGCAAATGATCGTTGAGTTGTAAGCATGCATGCGGAATTGCTGTTTTGGGAGATTTTAAAAAGACACCTGAAGGGGTTCGTGATATAATTTTCCGATTCTCTTGAAAGGGGAAGCGAAAAGGAGTCGTAATCGTTAATCCATCAGCTTCTAGGTGCTTGCGGTGAGTTTATGTTTCCTAACGTTTCAGTAAATAAGGGGCCGTCTTATGAAAATTCTTGAACACGCTTTTATCTTAACCTTTGGAAATGATCACCAGGTCATCGAGGATGGCGCAGTTGCATACGATCAAAATCAGATTCTAGGAGTAGGCAATTCGGACCAGGTTAGGCAACGGTTTCCGAATGCAGAGCGCCATAGCGCTAATGGCCGCGTTGTTACCCCGGGTTTGATTAACGCTCACATGCACTTGTATTCTACTTTTGCTCGGGGAATAACTTTAAAAGATCCTCCCCCTGAAAATTTCGTTCAAATATTGGAACGGCTTTGGTGGCGACTCGATAGGGCCTTTTTCCAAGAGGATTTGTATTTTTCGGCGCTTGTTCCTCTTTTAGACGCCGTGAGAGGCGGGGTCACCACAATTATAGACCATCATTCCAGCCCGCATGCCCTTGGGGGTTCTCTCGACACCCTTAAAACAGCTTTTCATAAATGTGGATTGAGAGGATGTCTTTCTTACGAGATCTCCGATCGCGATGGAGCTTCTAGACGTGATGCGGCGATAGAAGAAAATGCCGCATGCCTAAGAGGGTTGAAACTTCATGACTCCAGGGATATTGCCGCACTGATAGGACTCCATGCGAGTTTCACCTTGGAAGACGGAACCCTTTTGCGGGTTTCTGAGCTTTCAAAAGCTTTGAAATGCGGAGTTCACATCCATGTCGCGGAAGATTACGCTGATTTAGCGGATGCTCGAAAAAGGGGGTTTCGATCCGTTGTTGACAGACTTCATAGATTCCATCTGACCGGCCCGGATAACATCTTTGCTCATTGCGTTCATGTGGATGATGTTGACATTCAGACTCTTGCTTTTACAAGGACAAATGTCGTTCATAACCCTCGCTCTAACATGGGAAATGCCGTTGGGTGCGCAAATATTGAAACCATGATGCGGGAAAAAGTCCACGTTACGCTAGGCACCGACGGTTTTTCGGTTAATCCCCTACAGGACTTGGCTGTTTCGAATATTCTTCATAAGCATCAATCGAAAGATCCGCGAAAAATTTACTCGGAGATTTGGCGAATTTTATCGCATAATAACCCTGCGCTTGCAACCGCCGTGTTTAAACAGCCCATAGGAGTAATCGAGGAACATGCCGTCCCCGATTTCGTAATCTGGGATTACCGACCTCCAACGCCTATAACCTCTGAAAATACCCTAGGACATCTTCTCTTTGGAATTTCAAATTCGAGCGTTTTTTCCACAATATGCAAAGGTCGCACTCTTTACGAGAACCGGCGTTTTACCTTTATGGATGAGGAAGAAGAATTGGAAATAGCAAAAAGGTCAAGGGAATTAGCAAAAAGCCTTTGGGAGAGATTTTAAACAAACTTGAATCGTATTTAGAGTTCATTGAGTACATAGGAGGTTTTATGGACACAGGCATTGTTACCAAAATTAAAGAAGAAGTAAAGAAGCATGAGAATGCGATTGTTAAGTTCATGCGTGATATTGTCGCAATTCCCAGTTACGAATCAAAAATCGGAGATGTGGTAAATCGAATTAACCAAGAAATGAAAAACCTTGGGTTTGACGAAGTTTTCGTTGACAAAATGGGGAACTCCGTTGGAAGAGTAGGATCAGGCACAACTAAAATCGTTTTTGATAGCCACGTTGATACCGTTGGAATTGCCGATCGTTCCCAGTGGAAATGGGATCCATTCCAAGGAAAGGTTGAAAACGGATTTCTTTACGGCCTTGGAGCTTGCGATGAAAAAGGGTCAACTCCGGGCATGATTTACGCGCTAAAAATCCTCAAGGATCTAAACCTTTTAAACGGGTTTTCCCTTTATTATTTTGGAAACATGGAAGAAGAGTGCGATGGAATCGCTCCAAATTCCTTGGTTGAAACCGAAAAAATCAAACCTAATTTCGTGATAATCGGCGAACCCACTTGCATGCGAATATATAGAGGCCATAGAGGTCGCGTCGAAATGAAAGTAACGACCAAAGGGCGGACATGTCATGCGTCCGCTCCGGAACGCGGCGAAAACGCCGTCTATAAAATGGTCCCAATTGTACAAGAAATCAGCTCGATGAGCGAAAGGTTCAGGAACGACCCTTTCTTGGGGAAGGGTTCGATCGTCGTAAGCAAAATCGAATGCAAAACCCCAAGTTTGAATGCGGTTCCCGATGAGTGCACTATTTATCTTGATCGGCGTCTTACTTTCGGAGAAAATGAGAAAATAGCGATTGACGAAATTGAATCATTACCAAGCATGAAGCACGCGAAAGTGGAGGAATTGTTTTTTGACGCTCCTAGCTACACGGGGTTTACTTTCCCGGTCAGCAAGTATTATCCTCCCTGGGCTCTGGACCCGAAACATCCGCTTGTACAAGCCGGAGTTGATGCGTTTAAAGCCGCGTATGACCAAAAGGAGCCGATAATAGACAAATGGACTTTTTCAACCAATGGAACCTACTGGATGGGAAAGGCCGATATTCCCAGCATCGGGTTCGGCCCTGGTAATGAGATCTATGCCCATACCGTAAACGACCAAGTTCCGCTTGACGAAGTCGTATCTTGTACAAGTTTCTATGCTTTCCTTCCCCTTTCGTTAAGAAAGTAATCTTTCGGCCGTCAACTGTCAGTTAATACCGCCGGCGACGCGAGGTTTCTTCTCTTTAGTTCGTAAAGGCAGGGTAAAGTTGGCGTCATTTAAAGAACGGAGTGCCAAGCGATCTCAATAACGAGGGCGTAATTTTGGGGTTAATTGACTATAAATTTAAAAGGAGTACAGATTTATGAAAACCAATTTGCGTGGGCGCCATTTTATTACCGACCAGGAATGGAGTGTTGAAGAGCTCTGGACAGCTTTCGATCTCGCCTTTGAACTCAAGATGAAATTTGCTTTGGGTCAAAAAACCAAGCTATTGGAAGATAAAACCTTATTCATGATTTTCTTTGACAATAGCACGCGGACCAGAAATAGTTTTGAGGCCGGAATGACCCAGCTTGGGGGGCACGCCCACTTCTTAACGCCCAATGTTATGCAAATCAGCCACGGAGAAAACGCAAAAGATACGGGCACCATTCTTTCGCGGTATGGGCATGGAATTGCGGTTCGGCATTGCGCCTATAAACAAGGCAACCCGTATATCCGCGAAATCGCAAAATATAGCACATCGCCGGTTTTAAATATGCAATGCGACGAATTCCATCCTTGCCAGATAATGGCCGATTTCATGACCATTGTTGAAAAATTCGGGCGAAACACCAAAGGTTTAAAGATTGGCGTTAGTTGGACCTCGGCTCCAAATTACGTTCGACCGCTTTCGGTTCCGGTTTCGCTTATTCTTTTAATGCCTCGGATGGGGATCGACACCGTTCTAGCTTATCCGCCGGAATTCAAACTCCAACCCCAATTCGAAGAACTAGCTTCAAAAAATGCGGCCGGGGCCGGAAGCAAATTCGAAATTTCTCACCACCAGGAAGACGCCTTTCGCGATTGCGATATTGTGATTCCAAAGTCGTGGGGCCCGCTTGTACATATGGAAGAACAAAAACTTGATCAAAAAGCGGGTTTGGATCTTATTAAAAAATACCCATCATGGAAAGCCACCACGAAAATGATGGAATTAACCAATAAAAATTCTATTTACATGCATCCCCTTCCCGCCGACCGAGGTTATGAAGTTGAAGAAGCGGTTATCGATGGGCCTCATAGCGTAGTGTATGACGAGGCAGAAAATCGTCTTCACGTTCAAAAGGCCATTATGGCTTTAACCATGTGCTAAGGATGTGAAACAATCAATGATGTATAAATCTGACAAACATAGCGTAGCGGTAGTTGCGGTTGGGGGAAATTCCCTCATTCAAGATGATAAGCACCAATCCGTAGCCGATCAGTATAAAGCGGCTTGCAATACGATGGTTCACATTGCCGACATGGTCGAAGAGGGATTCACGGTTGTTGTAACGCATGGAAACGGGCCTCAGGTAGGTTTTATTCTACTTAGATCCGAACTATCAAGAGCGCAGATTCACCCGGTTCCGTTAGATTCCTGTGGAGCGGATACCCAAGGAGCTATCGGTTATAATTTTCAAATGGCGCTCGGAAATGAGTTCAAAAAGCGCGGAATTAAAAAAGACGTTGTAACCGTCGTGACCCAATCCCTGGTTGATAAAAATGACCCTTCATTCCAAAATCCGACCAAACCTATCGGACAATTTTATTCCGAAGCGGTCGCAAAAGAACGACAAGCAAAAGAGGGTTGGAACATCATGGAAGATGCGGGCCGCGGTTGGCGAAGAGTGGTTCCTTCCCCTCTCCCGCTTGAAATCATTGAGGAATCTGCTATAAAAACCCTAGTGGGTAGCGGATTTATAGTTGTTGCCGTAGGCGGAGGGGGAATCCCCGTAATTCGAAACGAGGACGGTTTTTTGGAAGGGGTTGCGGCCGTAATTGATAAGGATTATGCTTCATGTCTTCTTGCGACTAGGATAAGATCGGATCTTTTCGTTATTTCCACCGCCGTTGAAAAAGTGTATCTAAACTTCGGAAAACCTGATCAAAAGCCTCTTGAGAATGTTACCGTTGCGGAACTATCAAAATACCAGGCGGAAGGTCATTTTAAACCGGGATCGATGCTTCCGAAGATTAAAGCGGTTGTAAAATTCATTAAAGATGGGGGAAAACAAGCCATCATCACAAACCCGGAAAATTTGGCGCGGGCGGTAAAAGGGAAAGCCGGAACGCATGTTTTTCCATAATTTCAGCGCCCTTTTTTTGAAAAATTGGGTTTAACAAAAGGAAAGGAAATGGCAAAATGGGAAAATTTTTGAAACGATTTGAACTTAAATTTAACAAGGATGTCCTAAAGAGAACGGTTCAAAGATGCAGAGAAAAGGGCATTCTTATTCCGACATTTAAGCAAATGAAAAACCCAGGGCATATTCCGCAAAATGTTCTAAACAAACTTTCAAAATTAGGGCTTTGGGATGTTGATCCTCTAAACCTTTTTCGAATTAATTGGCATAATGACATAAAGACGGGATTGTTCGGAAAGGTGAATTATGTTGAGTTCCCGCGGGAACTTACCGGGGTTAAAGCGCGAATAATAGGGTTAACCGGTAAATTCTTTCCAACGGGAGCTCACAAAGTGGGAGCGGCTTTCGGGTGTTTGGTTCCGAAGCTGGTTACAGGGCAATGGCCTAGCACCGGAAATTATTGCCGCGGAGGAGCTTATGATTGCGCTCTTCTTGCTTCACCCGCCATTGCAATTCTTCCAAAGGAGATGAGCAAGGAACGCTTTGAATGGCTTCGAAAAATCGGTACAAGCGAAATTTTCGCGACCCCGGGTTGCGAATCCAATGTAAAGGAAATCTATGACAAATGCTGGGAGTTGGTGAAAACCAGACGAAACGAAATAGTTATTTTCAATCAATTCGCCGAGTTCGGAAACCCCACTTGGCATTATCATGTTACCGCCGGAGCGGTGGAGGAGCTTTACAAAAGCCTCAGGAAAGAGAAAAATCGCCTTTCCGCATGGGTTTCCGCCACCGGCTCCGCTGGAACTATTGGCGCGGGTGATTATCTTAAAAAGATTTCTTCCGATTGTCGAATTATTGCTTCTGAAGCCCTTCAATGCCCGACATTGCTTTCATGCGGTTTTGGAGGTCATCGAATAGAGGGAATCGGGGATAAACATATTCCATGGGTTCACAATGTTCGCAATACAGATTTGGTGACCGCAATTGACGATGAAAACTGCATGAGATTGTTACGCTTGTTTAACGAATCGGAAGGGAAGGAATTGCTTAAGGAAGCGGGAATTTCCCAAGAACTAGTCGAATCCCTATCCCTACTTGGAATCAGTTCGATTAGCAACATGCTCTCTGCGTTGAAAACGGCCAAATTCTTTGAATTCAACGAAAATGATATGGTGTTCTTACCTCTTACGGACTCCGCGGAAATGTACGGCTCACGTCTTGAAGAACTTAATTTACATTTAGGTTCATATTCTCGCTTGGCTGCCCTAGTGGATTGGGAACGGTATTTACTTGCGGAAGGAACGCAAAATATGCGGGAGCTAACCTATTACGATAGAAAGCAACTTCACAATTTTAAATACTTTACTTGGGTGGAACAACAAGGTAAAACAGTGGAAGAAATCAACGAATTATGGGATCCGGAATTTTGGGAAGAAGCTTTTTCCCAAGCCGACATCTGGGATTCATATATCGAAGAATTCAACGCTCAGACCAAGGTGCTCGAAACTATTTGAAGAGAACTCTGACTCTATGAACTTTTGCACTTTTTTCAAAGAAGGTTTTGCGGCTTTCGCGGAAGGACATTAGTGGAGCTGACCGAAATGATCTGCAAGCGAATCTCAAGGCTTGCCATGGCCATCCACGAAGGATGGTCACCCCGCAGATCGCCATGGATGGCGATTCGAAGGGGTACCCCGAAGGGTTTTGGCAATAGCTTGGAGATGAGCTGGAAGTTATCATTTCGAGTTAGCGTAACGAAGTCTTGGAGCGAATTCCGCAAAACCAAACCAAAAAAGTGCGAAACTCCACACTCTATGAATTGCGTAAAATGGGCGGTTTTTCTCACAATTTTGATTTTGCTCCCTATATCCGCCCAGTCCAAAGATCCTTCTCCGCTTGAAGTATTCAACAATCCCAAGGGTTTCCCACCCAGGGAAGTCTATCAAATGGCCCATAAAGCCTTTTACGATGGAAATATTGAAGGGGCAAGACTGCTTGCCTTGAGAATATTTTTGGATGGCTATCGAAGCCAAAACCTTCTTGATCTACTTGGGGCAATTGAAATAAAAGCGAATCGCCCGGTCCTTGCCGGAGAGTGGCTTCGAAAGGCGCTTTGCTTGAATATAAAAGATTCCAATGCCCAGAAGCTTCTTGCCCGCCTTCCGGCTGCCCCAAGACCGATTCCGATAAATCCCGAGCAACTCCGCGAACATTTCAATGCGGTCACTAAAGTAGTCCCCAAGCTTCTTGCCCGCTTATCATATTCCCAACTTCATTTTGAGAGTGTTTTTGACGCAATTCAAAGAGGGCAATTTTATTTAGCCCTTGCACTTTCCGAAGAATATGAGAAACGCTATCCAGGAGCCGACGGGCAAGCTCTTACGGCCTTATGCGCGTATCATCTTTGTCGTATCCAGGACTCCTTGCAGATTTGCAAAAAAGGCCTTTCTCAATCTCCGTACCATCCATTGCTATTAACTGTCCAAGCTTTTTTGAACGATACAAATCCCGAAACTTCAGCCACGTCTCGGCCTCGAGCCCTCTACGACCTTGACCGCTGGGACGAGGCTATCCAAGCCGCTAACCAATTAAGCGAATTGAATCCGCGTTCCGCTGAAGGTTTTCTTGTAAAGGCACGCATTGCCCTCGATGGTTTGAATATTCCTGAAGCTTCAAGCAATCTCGCTGAAGTCGAAAAGCGCGATTCCGATCATCCTGCTTTGCATCTCCTTCAAGTCGAACTTTTTTCAAAACTTAACAAGCCTGAAGAAGCAGGCAATAGCTTGGAGCGGGCTTTTAGACGCGGATATCACTTGCCCTCCGTAAACCTGGAAGCTGCTTTAATTGCCGCCTCTCAAGGAAAGATCGATGACGGAAAGACAATTTTGGATGACGCCGAGAATAGCCAACCTTTTCTTGACAGGGATGCATATCCCATGTTCGTCTTATTGGCGCTCATGGTTGACCAGCTTCCAAAGGCCCGAAAGGCTCTCGATGTTTGGGGAAACCGAATGAAGGTAAACAGCACTTTGTGTTTCATGGAGGCTTTCTATAATCAAAAGGCGGGGGATTCACAAAAAACTTTAGAATGGATACGAAAGGGATTTACCTTGAACCCAAACCATGCCGCTTTTCTTTCCACTCTTTCCACGGTTGCGGCAAATCTTGGGGATACCGCGCTTTCGAACGAAATTAATTCGCGTCTTTCAAAGACAAAATCTGAGTCCTCGCCGGAAATTCCCCTTCCAAGCGTCGGAAAAGAGCTCCCATCGGAAAGCTTTAGTTCGCCGAAAAGAAACGTTCAGTTTGGAAAGATCCGACTTCAAATTCCTGACGGAATCCAACCAAACGTTGTGGAAAAAATCCAGAAAACCCTGAGTAGTTGCCTTAATCGTCTCGAGGGATTGCTTGGTTTTCAATCAAAACAGGTTGAGATAAAACTTGTTGATCCCTCAGTTCTTCCTGAAAAAATATGCCATTATGATTTTCAAAACGATTGTTTGAGCGTGTCTTCATTTTTGTGCGATTCTTCGAACGTTTTGACCCTTTTAAGTCGTAATTATCCAGAAATTGGATCTGATGAAAAAAACCTTCTTTCCGAAACATGGCCAACGCATATGCTCACCCATGAGTTGTCTCACTATTTGGTATGCCAAGAAGTAAAAAACGCTTTTAAAAGTTTTTCAAAGACGGGCTGGATGCATGAAGGTTTAGCCGAAATCCTTGGCGGAGAACCTGAAGTAATAAAGAGAAGACTTCAGTTTGCCCATCAGCTTATTTCCAGCGGGACCGCTCAGTTACTAATCCCGGCTGATATTAATCGAATTTTTTCCGAATCAAACCAACGATTTTCTTCCAAGGAGGAAGTCGCGCTCGCGGAATCATATTTAATGGCCGCTTTTCTCATTAAGCGGGAAAGCAATTTCGCGGCGGGAATCGGAAAATTCTTAAAAATTATCGACTCGGTAAGCGGAGGAAAAACACTCGATCAATCCCTACAAAAAATTTTCAATATAAGCCAGGGTGAATTTGATTCAGGTTGGAAAGAAGCGGCGTATTGGAGCCTCCGGCAAGGAGTTCCATATGAATGGTGACCGATAAAGGCATATGCGCTAACTCGGGGAAATTTTTGATTTTTGATTGCTGATTTTTGATTTGTTTTGGGCTGATCAAAAATTGCCCCTATATCAGCCAGACTTTGTAACTGAAATCGATTTTTTTACGATTTCAGTACGCTTTTGCAGTTTTCCTCTGCCTTCGATCGCCCAGCCGTGCGATTCGATTTCAATCAAAGCTACCATCCGATTTCCCTTTCGATGCGCGGCGATAGTCTTTATCTTCTTGACCTCATACCCCCACCCGCTTGTTTCGGGAACTCCAAGGTCGTCGGATCGTAGATCTGATGTGAAAAGATCCATCAAATCTGAATTTCCTCCACCACCGACCCCCGTGAGAGAGGGGTTATCGTCCAGCGCGCAGATTCCATATTGCCGCGCAGCCGCTTCGAAAGCTTCATCGGGTAAAAGGTTAATCTTCATCATCGCATGTTGAATTCCCGATTGGGCCATGTAGTGAGCTTTAAGATAATGAAACGTTATAAGGTTTTTCTGGCGCGTTTCAGTGCGGGAATACAACATCGAAAAAACAAAAAGGCTCAGAACGATAACGAAAACCAATACCAAAGGCAAAACCATGCCTGCTTGCGATGATCGCTTTGTTCTTTTATTCAAGCATCCCTCTTCTCACAACCATTTTCATGGTTCTTGCATCATCCCAGGAGGTGTCGCCCTTGCCCTTCCATTTGATGGTCAATTCAATGGTTTTCAAAACCATGTTACCTACGGTCGGCCTGGCGCAATAGTCGGGGCTGATCGTAACGGGAGTTCTCCGGGGAAGAATCTCAGTCGGACCGTTACACACTCCGCCACATGGGCTGTGATTTTTTAACCTTTTAACCGCGAATTCCTGATCGACGGGCCACGCGTCAAACCTTGCCCGCTCATATTCCCGGAAGTGAGATTGGTCCATTTTAGTTCGTAAAGGAATTGATTCATCAGTTTCGCGGCGTAAGCGGCGGCGGCGGCCTGAGCTTTTTCCTGCTTAGTAGCGCCGGTCGTGCTTGAGAGGAAATTGAAAATCGGAAGTATAGTCATCGCAAGGATTAAAACCCCTAACATTATTTCAATAAATACTACCCCGGTTCGCAATAGGGTTTCGGATTTCCCGTTTCGCAAAGCCGTGGGATAAATCACAGCTCAACCGCCTCTACATCCGATTTTGCTTTTGTCTCCTCAGTAATTGTTCTCCCCGTTTGCTGCGGATCGGAAAGCGTGAAAAGAATCGTAATCAGGGCCCTTGCCAGCTGCTCCCCCGAAGCCGCGGGGAGCTTATCAATCTTTACCTCTGAAACGTCCTCAAGAAGGACTCTCTCCGAAAAAAGCCTTTCATTGGTTTCGCCGGAGTCGGGAGTTTTTTCTTTTTTCATGACAATCTTGGATCCTTTTTTGCTGACCTCGCAATAAACTTTCGCTCCGGCGAATGTCTTGGAAGGCAAATTGATCGCGGTACGGCACTGATAGAATTTCAGCAAGGCGCCGTTATAATTCTTGGAGCTAATTCCCTTTTTGAAGTACAACTTAAATTTTGGATCCGGATCGACGTTTAATCCTACTTCGGATACGGTGGAAAAACTTGAAGCCCGGGCAATTTCGTCGCGAAGATAAGTTAACGTGTTTCGCAATTCATTTTGAGCTTTGGTATTCCACATTCCGGCAAGGTAAAGCCGAGTGCTTCCCTGAAATACTTTATATACGCCGCTTAGCAAAAGAACCAGGATGAAGGCGCCTATCAATACTTCAATAAGGGTAAACCCGGCCGGAAAAAATCGCTTATTTCGATTTTGGGGCGAACCCAAAATGGATTTATTATTCGAATCCCTCATTGAAATTAATTTTATCATAAACCGAATCAATATTAGTAAGCGTTCAGCCATCAGCTATCAGCTGTCAGCTAAAAGCACTGAGAATGCGGTTTAAGAATGCAAAGAAATTTGAAATGTTGAAGGGTCCTCAAAGTTTGACATTTATGGAAGTGGTGTGGTGGGTAAAAAATTTCCTAGGTTTTTTGCTGAATGCTGACCGCTGATAGCTGAAGGCTTACCACTATTATTCGTGCCGGTTCATTCTTAATGGGAAACCATTTCAGATTTTACCTGATTTCTAAGTTCGTTGAGAGATTGATAAATCTGAGTAGGAGCCTGACTTTCAATTTCAAATCCCTTAGCAATCGCATCCAGGGCTTCTTGATGTCTTTTGCTTGCGTAATACACTCTCGCGAGAGCGAAATGCCCTTCAGAGTTGTTGGGGTCGAGTTCGGCCGATGATTTTGCCAATGCGGATGCTTCGCTAATGTCTCCGCGATCCATCAGAATGTTCGCGAGAACCGATTTAAACTTCGAGTTATCCGGATTTGCTTTAACCGCGCTTTCCAGAAAGGACACGGCTTCCTGGAGATTGCCCTCATTCTGGTAAATTTGAGCGAGGTTGTAATACGCTTCCGCGAATTCAGGTTCGAGTGCGATCGTTTCTTTGAAAAGCAATTTCGCGTTTTCTGTATCTTTAAATCTTTGCAACTGAACCGCGCATAAGAACTGGACGCTGGCGTCCTGCGGGCTTTCCCTCGCAGTGCCGATGATTTGTTCTATTTTAGCGGTCATCCCAGCTTGCGGGGTCGGTTGAGTCGTAGGGTTGGACGGTACGGGCGAAGAAGTAGTTTGTGCTTTTTCGGGAAGAGGCTGAACCAAGACGGTTTGGATCGGCTGGGAAACAGATGTTGACGCAGTCGCATCCGTTTGCGAGAAAGTTTGAGAA
>JACPTH010000107.1 GCA_016192885.1 bacterium
CCTGAAATATGGATGTGATAAGCCCGACCTGCGATTTGGGCTTGAAATACAGGATGTCACGGGGATTTTTTCAAATTCCGAATTTAAGGCTTTTAAAAATGCCGTCGAATCCGGATCGGTAATTAGAATGATCGCCGTTTCAAACATTGCTTCAAGATCTAGAAAATTTTTCGATGACCTTGAAGTTATCGCAAGAGATTTTGGAGCAAAAGGCCTTGGAAGCTTAAATTTCACCGAATCCGGTGATGTCAAGGGGACTCTAGCCAAGGGGGTTGATGAAAAAACTCGCATGGCTCTTCGTGAAATATCCGGGGCGGTGCCCGGTACCTCTCTACTTTTTCTAGCTGATGCTCCTAAGGTTGCCTCCGTTTTGCTCGGAAAGATTCGCTCAAAATTGGCCGACATTCTTGAGCTTCGGCAAAAAAAGAGTTATAAGTTTTGTTGGATCACCGATTTTCCAATGTACGAGCGAGATCCGGACACCGGGCAAATCATTTTCAGTCATAATCCATTTTCAATGCCACAAGGCGGAATGAAAGCGCTAACCGACCTCGATCCTCTTTCGATTAAAGCGTTTCAATACGACATCGTATGTAACGGCATAGAATTGAGCTCAGGGGCAATTCGAAACCATCTTCCCGAAATTATGTATAAAGCGTTTTCCATCGCGGGATATGATAAGGATGAAGTTGACAAGCGATTTGGCGGAATGATTAGGGCGTTTCGCTTTGGGGCTCCCCCGCATGGCGGTATCGCCCCGGGAGTCGATAGAATCGTAATGCTATTGGCAAATGAACCAAATCTTCGAGAAGTAATTTCTTTCCCGATGAATCAGAACGCTCAGGATTTACTTATGGGGGCTCCATGCGAAGTTCAGCAAAAGCAGCTCGATGAGCTTAACATCAGGGTGGTTCCTGCAAAGAACGCAAAATAAGGTAGATAGGGAGGTCGGGGGAATTGCCCAATTGGGACTACCTAAGCAAACTTGTAAAATGGATTCTTAGTTGCTTGGTTTTTTTTGCCCTCCCTTTTCTTCTTATCGCTTTCGGATTTGGGCAGCGGTGGAAGGTTCAAGAAAAAGAATCAATTGACCGCCTCTTTCACAGACTTGATGGAATACTTATAGTAATTCGCCGCAGGGAAGCCACGGATGCCTATATCTCCGCGCTTCTTACCAAACTCTTCGACATAGCTGAAAAATCGAATCGACCGATTAAAGTTCTATCTGCGGGAATCAAGGTACTCAAAGAGCGTTTTCTTGGCGCATTGCGATTTACCATTGTAAATGATGAAGGAACCGCCGTTCCGTCTCTTTCCGATGGCACCCTGCCTTCCCATGCGCTTTCAAAGCTATTCCAAGCAACCCAAGCCATCATTGATGAAGACCCTGTCAAGATAAAAAACGTCAATTGTTTGATGTTTCTTTCTCGGAAAAAGGCAGGCGTTTTTATTTCAATTGTTCCGATGACATGGGAATGTTCGTACATGCCGACCAAATCCCGCAATGGCCGATCCTGGCGATCATGGATCAATGCGCCCAATTCATGAAATATCGTGGAAAGTTGGGAATTTCAGTCGGAGTTTTTGATTCAACCAGGAATAAAGCCACTTCTTCGGTCCCGGACCTTTCCCTGGCGATGGCCGAATTCCAACATTCTACCAGGCAACATATTCAGGTTGGAGAAAGTCTTTTCAGCGTCATGCCTTTTACAAACACCGCATGCATTTGGGCAAGATACCCCCTCTCCAAGGCTTTGGATAAAAGCAAATCGAGATTTGCCTTAATTTTAATCGGAGTGTTTCTTTTTTCATTTTTCGCACTATTTAGCTACCAAAGAATGATCCTTGGGGTAAAAATGATTTTCCCCATCCGCTGGAGATTGGTAATACTTTTTGGTTTTGCCGGAGGATTCCCATTGGTTGTCGTGAAACAGTCGGGTTGGGATTACCTGCATCAAAAATATTTATCCAGGATTCGGGAAACCCATGACGAAACGGAAAGAGCGTTAAAAGCTTTCGATGTCCGGTTTACCCAAATGCGCGGACTCCTTGAGACAAAAATCAACTTATGGGTTAAGAACCTCCAATACGACACTCCAACCGCTAAAGAAACCGCGCAAAAGCGATTGAAAAAAATCTATGAGCGCTTCGAATGTTCACATATCAATCTTTATGACGGAAATGGGAAGATAACTTGGAACGCCCTTCCGGAAAACACGAATAAAAAAAATAGAGGCCAGCGATTCATGGGCGGGTTAGTGCGAAACATTGTAGCGAAATTAAACAACGAAGAGAAAGACGTTCCCATGGATATGGCCACAATGGCTCTTGAGACTTTTTCCGGTTCGGAAAACCCAATTATTAATCTCATTAGGAATATGAGCACAATAATGTACTTTGGAGTTCAAGAAGATCAGAATTGGCTTTTCCTGAAAACTCTTACCGGGAATGACGGTCGAACCACGCATGCTGTTTTTTTTTATTGGCAATCGAACCAAATGGAATCAGTGTATTTAAAGCATTATTTGTTGAGCGCTCAAAGAAATTTGCCTGGAACTATATTATATGCGGTAAACACTGAAAATCGAAGTTGGGATTTCCCAAAGAAATTTAAATTTGCAAAGCGCTTAAATCGATTCATAAGCGATTTGAAACTTCGCCAAACGACAACCTATGGGGAACTTTCCTTAGGAACAAAAAAATACCTGGTTACGGGCGTCAAACCCAAGGAACTTTCGCAGATACTTTTGATTGCTATCCAGTCCGACGAACCTATAAACCAGGAAATTAAACTTCTAGTAAACCGACTTTGGCTTTTTTCCCTTACGAGCGTGGCAATAAGTTTATTTCTTGGTTTAATTTTATCCCAACGTTTTCTTTTACCAATAAACCAACTTTCGGAAGGGGTAGGCGCCATTCAGAGGCGTGATTTCAATCACCGAATCCCGCCCGGGGAACCGGATGAGTTGGGGAAACTTTCCGAAACTTTCAACAAGGTAATGGAGGGGCTTATCGATCTTGAAGTCGGCAGAATCGTTCAAGAAAGCCTTTTCCCGGTAAACGAGCATAAAGTAGGCGAATTTCGGCTATATGGAATGACCAAGTCCGCGACTGAATTAGGCGGAGATTATTTCGATCTTCAACCGCTTTCAGATGGAAGGGTCTTGATTTTAATAGGGGACGTCTCGGGTCACGGGGTTCCGGCGGCATTGGTTATGGCAATGGCAAAAGCCCTGGTGGAGCGAGAGTGCGAAAGTTCTCCAAGCCCCGAACGAGTTCTTTCAACGCTCCACCGAATTTTTTTCAAGACGCTGAAACGCTTGCGGATGATGACCTGTTTTATGGCATTGCTGGACCCTTTAAGAAACGTGGTTATCGCTTCAAATGCAGGGCATAATTACCCTTATCTCTTTCGAAAATCGGAGGCCCCGCGATCTTTGGAAGTTCGATCATTTCCGCTTGGAAGCAAAAAGAATATTTTTTTTACCTCTGAAACCGTTGAAATAAAACCGGGCGATCGAATTCTTTTTTACACCGACGGATTGGTTGAGGCAAAGGTCGGCCAAGAACCGGTAGGCTACGATCGAATGGTCGAAAACATTCGGCCCCTTTTGGAAGACGACCCGCGCCGCTCTTGCGAGAAAATTTTCTCTTGGCATCGCGCTCTTTGCGGGGACGGCCCGCAGGAGGATGATATTACCGTTGCGCTTCTCACCCGCCAATCCGCGTAAAAATCAATTCGCGGTAAAATTTTGCATCGCAAAACCAACTAATGCCTGCATTTTAAGCCCACCTAGAAGCAAAAATTTAAAATTTATTTTGTTGTGCAAAATTAATCCCTTGACAACCTAGCGAACAAAAGTTATACTTTTTTTCACAGACCAAAATGTTGAGAAAGGAGGACTTTAAGATGCAAAAGGCGAGGTTCCCGAACCAACGCCCGCCTCCAGATATTTGTTTCTGAGAATATTGCGATGCAATACTCTCCGCGTGAGGGAACTTCCCTCATCAGAAGTCAAAACCTTGAAAGAATTTTAAAATGAGCGCAAAAAAACGAAAATCAATTGAAATTGAAAAAGGAGAAAAACCAATGAATTCGATGTTTAACCGTGATGAAATGATCCGTTTGTCCCGTGAAGGAATGGAAAGTTCTCTTCGCTTCTTCATGACCCTAAATGAAAACGTCCTTCGAATGGGTGACACCCAGCGCGAAATGGTGAATGACGCGTCGAAAAAATATTTTGATATGATCAATCAAGCTTACGAACAATATCAAAAAAACAATCGCGTAATTCTCGGCCAAATTGAAAATATGTGCCGAACCGCCATGGAGCAAACAACGACTAAATCCAAGGAAAATGCCTAATGGAAGCCATGTTGGAGGGTACGATCAAGGCGACGCGCGAAATGCAATCCTTTTGGGAAAACCAGTTTTCGCGAATGTTCAGCGAAACCTTTAAATCTCAAGCCTTTATAAGCGAAATGCTTGACTCCGTTGAATCAGCCTTGACCTCTCGCGAACTTTTCGATACAAATCTGACCCGTTGGGCTAACATGTTTCAGGTGGTTACGAAGCGAGACTTTTACTTGTTAAGTCAACAGTTAATTGAGCTAAATGCTCGCATGGATCGAATGGTTACCACGCAAAATCTTGTTATCGAGCAGCTAAAATCTCAAACCGCATTATTGACTAAAATTGCCGCTCAGGGAGAACCTTCCAAACCCCGGGAAAATCCTGAAACTGACCTCCCCATGTAGAAAAAGCCCCAAGCGCCGCCAACGCGCGGGGCTTTTTTTAGTTTTTTATTAAAGAGACTATTTCGCTAACACTAGGTTTAGGCAAGTTAAAAAGGTCATCAACCAAATAATTTTTAACTAATTCCGGCAAGGTAATGGGTTCTTGGTTTGGGGAATAAACCGTAACCAAACCGTCTCGACTGACTTCCTCGCTTGTCCGGTCTTCGGAAGGGTGATAGCGAATCTTGTGCGTTGTTCCTTCCTTCAAGGGCAATTTCAAAGCTTTGGTTTGACCTTCTTGCAAAATCCATTCAATCGTATGGATTCCCGGGAACACGCCCGCTATTCTGACGGGGCAAATGCCTATCTCTTTTTCGTCGAACATTACTTTTGTTTTTTCAGAATCGCACTTTATGAAAACCTCAACCGGAAGAACCCATTTTTCCGAATTTCTCGAAAAAGCCTGATGCTCCCTAAGTTTTTTCATGCAAAGATCGGCTTGATTGGGCAAATAACCATAGTGAAACGCCTTTGCTAGAGTGAAAAGAACCAGGGGTTCTTTAGGAGCCAAATTGAATGCTCGGGACGCGCATAGCAACGCTTGCTGCATCATTCCACGCTCTAAAA
>JACPTH010000108.1:0-760 GCA_016192885.1 bacterium
AATTTGGAATTCGGAAAAGGGAACGTTACTTTTTTCCCTTTCCGGGCATAAAGGGGGGGTGACCGTTTGCTCCTTTTCGCCCGATGGAACCCTAGTTTTAAGCGGGTCCGAGGACGGAACGGTCAAGTTATGGAATTTAAAAAAATTCGAAGAGTATTGTACATTTTCTTGCGAATCTTCTCCAATTTCTTCCGCGAAATTTTCAGCGGACGGAGAAAAAATTTTTGCATCCTCCTTCGACGGAATACTTCGCATGTGGGACATAAAAACTAAAAACCTGGACGCGTGTTGGGTTGCCTCGGGAGCTTTGCGCGGATTAGGCGTTGCGATTGACGGAAAAACCCTTGCGGTGGGGGAGGAATCCGGTTCGGTCTATATCCTTAAACCCCTTGGTTACGAACCCAACCCCCCAATCGTAACGCCATTGAGAACCCGATCGTCATGGTGGAAACAATGGAACAAAAAAAGCGCGATTCTATGCCCATTTTGCGGAGAACAAAACGAAATTTCAAATCTTTCTCCCCGAAACGAGATGCCTTGCCCTTCCTGCCAAACTCTTATTCATTTGAATTAAAAATCCTCGCTTTAAATTAAACTTTTATTGGTAAATCTGGCTTGAATTGCCCAAATCAGTTCTAACCATATGCTTATATGCAACCGCTCTTTGCATTACCAGTCTTTGGAACAATTCATCCTCTATCGAAACGCCAAAACCTTATTCAAAGGGGAAAAATGTTATGGGATTTCGCTGAAATCTTCA
>JACPTH010000108.1:778-6302 GCA_016192885.1 bacterium
GATAGGAAGTAAAGAAAGGCTGGGTTAGGCGTGCTTTTCGCCGTAACCCACCCTACTTTCTTTACCCACTACTCGAATGGATAATTACTGACCCCTTCAACATTTCAAATTTCTTTGCATTTTTAAACCGCCTTTCACAGTGCTTTTAGCCGACAGCTGAAAGCTGATGGCTGAACGCTTACGAATAATTTAGTTGTATCTTCTCACCCGTTATGGAAAAAAGTTACCACCAAGCAAGCAGAGCGGATCTCCTTGATGAGGATCGCTTGTTAGAAAAATGTGACATTCAATAATATTTACCCCCTCTTTGAAAAAGAGGGGGTAGGGGAGATTTTAAAAAAAACCTTAATCCCCCTTTTTCAAAGCGGGAGAACTTAACTTTTTTGAATTACACAGGAAGGCTTCCTTGCGGGCACGAGGCCATGATTTAATCTCGATTTCACGACGAGCGGCCGCGGTGCGATCGGGCTGTAACTCAACGTAGATAAGGCATACCGGCCGGCGGGTGCGGGTATATTTTGAGGCATTGCCCTGATTGTGCCGGGCGACCCTGCGATTCAAATTATTGGTAATACCGGTGTATAGGGTGCCATCAGCACACCGCAGAATATAGACATTCCAAATCATCCTGTCATTACGCTCACAATAAATAAAAACCCACCAGAAGCTGTTCTTAGGTTTTTTACTCGACATATTTCAATGAAGGTATGTATAATTCTTTTGATTGTAAGAATATTGTAAGAATACGGAATATATAAATTGATTTATGAAATCAAGGGAAATTCGCATTTTTTCAGGACCAAAGTTATTTTGAGCCCTTATCGTCTCTCTTCTGACGATCTTTTTGATAATTAAAATCAGGAGAATTGATACTTTGTATCGTGAGTTCAGTCTCGGAATGGATCAAATAGCCTTTGCTGTGGGTTTATCAGGGGGAAAAAATTCCTGGTTACCCCTTTTTCCTCTAAATGAGCTCCATCCACTATTTGCTTTAGCCTCGCAGAGTTGGCCTTCGAAAGCTCACCCACACGTTTATGACCTTTGTGACGTTCCATTTGATGATTCATCCAGAAGGAATGTCATAATTTCGAAACTCGAATCGGCTAAATCAAAAATTCCCGATTTCAATTTAATTGAAGCTGAACTTGAAAATACAATTTTCCCAGAAATTTCCTCTCTTCCCATCCTTATCGAAAATCCGGCAAGCGCCACAATATTTTCACCGAAATATGGTGAAACTACTCTACTGGGGCGCCTCTGGTATGTGATTGGAAGAATCCAAGCCTATGAGGGAAAACCGAAAAGAAGCCTGAAAACGATGATGTGCATTTTGCTCTCTGGAAATAAATTTGGAAACAAATATGATAATTATAAATTCATTATTGATGACATGAATGAAACATACTTAACGAAAATTGGAGCTTCCGGATTGTTGGAAATTGCCCCGGATTTGAAACTCTCGAAGCGGGAGTTACAAAAAGTATTTCAACTTTTGGGGGAGATTGAAAACAAATCTCATACTTTTCTAACGGCTCTTGAAAGTGAGCGAGCAGTTTTTTTAAATTTTTCGGCGGATTTTTGGGCTCTATTAAAAAAACCTTCTGTTAGACATTCGGGAGAGATCTATTATTCGTATCTTGAGGCTTTTTCGGACATGGAATTACTGAAATCAATTCTTTCAATTACGCACGACCCCTTGATTCAAGCAGTAAAAGAGCCCTATTCCGCTGCAATTCCCAAAATCAATGCCCATAGACTTCAAATAATCGAGCAAATGAAACGCCACACTAAATTTGGCGTCCATTGGATAGGTTATTTCTTTTGTCCTGAAAGATATTTTCTGGAAAGGAGTTTGTTTCTGGCTCTAGAAAATAGTTTATTTAATGATAAGGGTTCTTTTTTATCAGTATATAGAAAGAAAATAAGATCTATTGAATACCTTCATGGCGCTAAAATTGCTCTTGCATTATATTCTTACAAAAACGAAATAGGAACCTGGCCTGGTGATTTAAATATCCTTGAAAAATGGGTTGGCGCTAGTTTCCCCTTGGATCTATATTCAGAAAAGCAACATTTTTTCCAGGTATCGACAGCCCCGGTTTTGATAAGCGTCGGGGAGGACCTGAAACCCCAAACCACCGATGATCTTCTTTTCGTTCCAGTCTGGAACGACTATTCTTTTTCAGCGGTCGCATCTTCCTTCGCAACAAACATTGCTACCGAGTCAATTTTTTGATTCGGCATTCCATCCATCGTAGATAAGTAAGTAAAGTAGGGCGGGTTAGGCGTGCTTTTCGCCGTAACCCACCCTACTGTTTTCAGGGAAAAACCTTTATTAAAGGGAAGTATCGAAATTTTGTTTAGAAATTTCCGATTTTTTCACAGCTTCTGACCGCTGATAGCTGAAGGCTTACAATTATTGAATTGCGCTTGTTAGGGAAGAAAAATCTACCGTCCAATAGTTTTGTTTTTTTCCGTGGTTGGACGGCCAGGCTGCGCCCCACCGCAATGTGATCGGGACGCGCCTAAATAGAAGCAATTTGGCGCGAAGCTCCAGGCCAAAGTCGGATAGAAAATGGAATCTTTGCCCGGATGTTCGGACATCACCCTTTTCAAAAAAAACCTCTCCAACCAAAATTTCTTTTTGTAACCAAGGGCGAAGAATCAGCATCGGAAGGCCGATAGGTCTTCCTAGATGAATTGCTCCGGCCCGTAAGGAATCTCCAAAGCGAAATGAAGCCGGATAGCCTCTTAAAAAATCTCGTCCTCCAAGTGATAAATCATCCGGTCGCCTAATTCCCGACTTCTTGTCATCCTCCGCAACCCAAGCCCTTACAGTCGCAACCCATTTTCCTCCGAGGGGAATAAATTCGTCCCACCTTGATGAAACTGAATTGTAGAAGAATTGGCCGTTAAACAATTTAAGCCCTCTTCTAAACCCGGCCCAAGCTATTCTTCCCTTTTGAGGGAAAACATCAATCAACGGTTCCGACCTTATCGCCTTGTGAAGAACTCCAAAGTACAAGGAATGATCTCGACCTACGGAAGGATAGATTCCGCCGTTTTCCGGGAACTTGGCTACCCCGCGATTAGTCAGGTTCCCGCCGACGGTCAGCGAGGTCGAAAGGCTAAAAGGATAATTAAAATGTAAATCCGTCGATCGGATTCGTTCGTAGTAAGAATTGGAAAGATAACTCTTGCGAACCACCTGGTCTTGGAACGACAAACCGGTTTTTAAGAAATCATATCTTTGCATTATATCCGCGGAATAACCCCAATTCTTGCTTTTAAATCCAAAAGTCGGCGTTACGACGATGTGACCTCGATCGAGACGGTCGGCTTTGTAACTCGTGATTCCCAAAACCCCGCCATGATCGTCGCGATTTAGCTTTGGAAGCCAATACGAACTTCTGTATTCAAGGCGATACGGGGTAGTCGCGTAAGTTATGGAGGGTTCGAAATGTTCAAACAAAACAGGCATTGAACCAATGTCGTCCTTTATTTGAATTGGAGCCCTTGCAAATGAAATGGGCCAAAATCCTTGCCCCCGAATGGTTGTCGCAAGGATTTCAGTTGGGTGAACTTCGTAATCCCAAACTCCCCCCGGAAATTGAGAATATTGTTCGATTATCGGGACGCATTGATTCTCTCTTTTAAACAATTGAAGGGTATGGGAAGAAGTTTCTGACAAAAACCACAAATCAGTTCCCTGGGATTCAATTCTCCGAATCATTCCCGGACATGAAAACAACACATGGTGATAGGATTTATTGTTTTGTAAAGTTTCAAGAAGAAAGGTATTCCCGCTTTCTTGCACCACGAAAAATATTTTTCCTAAAGCCGGGTCAATTGTCAGGTCAAGCGGATGAATAGAACTTTCAAAAGAAAACTCCTCCCGCCCGACTTTTTCCTTTGAAGGGTCGATTGACATAATCGACGTTTGTCCGCTAAGGTTTTGTACATAAAACAAGCGGGATTTCCACATCCCAAGGGGCTTGAAACTACTCGTACAACTAATTAGCTGCTTTTTCCGGAGCTCCTTCGAAACCGACCATAGTACCAATCTTCGTTGCCTCAAGGGAGTTACAACATACCTTCCTATGAAAATCGTTTCCGACACCGGGTCAACCCAGAATGCCGGGTGAACATTTTTTAAGGCCAAAATGATTTTTCCCTTAGCGTCACGGACCCAAAGGTCATAAACTTCTTCGCGGTACCTTGCGGAAGAAACCCATGCTTCGCCACCCCAGGGAAGTTTTCTTAACGATTGAAAGAAGCGACCCGCTCCATGGTTCTTTAAAACTTCAGGAATGATAGGCCCGTTCTCATGGGTTTGGACGCAAATATTTCGCATTTGGGCTTCATAATCTTTGATCCCATCCTGCATTGAAAAACCGAAAACTTTTTTAAAAACATTTGAAAAAATGATCGGGCGGCTGCTAATTTCACGCAAAAATCGCTTTCCGGAATCTTTCCCCCCCCTTTCTATCCAATAGTCAATCATGCTTCTAGCTTGAGAGCGCATATCCTCCCGAATCAATCCTTCGCGATCGATAAAAGTGTCAAGTTCAAGAAGAGTAAATAGCTTCCCCCGCCTGACTCTTTCAAAAAGCCTGCTGGTATGAAGCGCGTTCATCGGAAAGGCGTAATGTAGTGACAATCCTTCAATAAACCATGGGGGAATTGATAAAAGCCCTAAACGCCGTCGCCAAGCCATTTTTGGAGACCCGAGGCTTTTTAAGATCATCAAATTCGCTACCTTAATGGAAAAGCGTTCTTCAATTGAATACCCTCTTGCCGAAAGGGAGTTAGCTTCTTCGAAAATGCTTAAAGTGACCAAATCAAACGTTGAATCCACCGATGCATTGTCGCGATCGTCGAAATCGGTTAAAATGATTGAGATTTCGATCCCCTGTAATTCGGGGAAAACTGACTGGAGCCTGTTTCTAGCCGATCCAAAAGACGAGATGATCCTGGGCATTACCCGTTCGCAGGATGCGGGGTAGTAAACCCTTAACTTCTCCATTTGAGCAACCCGGTACGGACTCGCCAAACGGAAAACATCATCTAGCTCAACAGCCACTAACGCGGGAAAATTTAAAAAAAGTAAAAGAAAAACCAAAGGGAGTTTATTCAAACTATTTGGAGCGCGAAGAAAATTATCCTTCATCCTTGAACCTTTTTCGAGAATTACCCCAGGAAATCTTTGGGAACTGCGCTGTGACCGTTCCGTTCCCGCAGATGTTCTCCCAATCTTTAATTAGGGAAGAACATAGGTTAACCTTAAAGTTGGGCGGAGGTTTTAAAGTAACCCATTCCTTTGGCGAAATCTGGATTTCCAAGGTAAAGTTGCAAACACCCGGCGTTTTCTTCATGATTTTTGAAAGCTCCAGGTAGGTTTCTCTCTTTGCTTTGCCGGGGGGAATAAACATTTTTAAAACCGAAAACCCATCCATGTTAAGATCGCCTTGGGTAAAAGCATCTTCAAGATCGATTCTTGGGGTTCCTCCGACGACTTCAACTT
>JACPTH010000116.1 GCA_016192885.1 bacterium
CTCTTTTGAACGCGTTGAAAGATGAAAATGTAGCGGTGAGATATTCCGCCGCCGGTGCCTTGCGACACTTGAATGAACCAAAAGTTGTAGAAGCCCTTGCGGAGGCTATTTGTGATTCAAACGAGTTTGTACGATCTTCGGTCGCGTACGCATTAGGAAAAATAGGTAATGAACGCGCTCTTAAAGTTTTGTTTAACGCGCTCTCCGATGACAGAGAAGTGGTGCGGTTTTCGGCATCCGAGGCTTTGGGAAATTTGGGAGGAGATGAAGTTATTTTAGAACTTCAAAAACGAATTTCTTCCGCGGACCAGAGATTGCGACTAGCCGTTGTAGAAGCTTTAAGCCATATTAAAGATAAAAGAGCGGTAGGAATGCTTCGGTCTGCGTTAAGGGATGCGGATTCCGAAGTAAGTTTTAAGGCGTCTTTGGCGTTGATGAATCAAGAATGTCTTGATGCGATTGAGGATTTGATTGACGCCTCAAAGCAATTCGATGCGACATTGGTTGAATGGTTCCAGCATAATGATGTTTCAGCGGCAATTCCCGCAACGGTGGAACAATCAATGGCTCAGGATTCAAATTCAAATGAAGAGGAAGAGCCCCGTGGTGAAGAGGCTTCCGCGGCGGAGGACCAAGAAGACGGAACTCTAAACAGGTTAAAAGAAGCCTTGAAAAGTCCAAGTTCAAATGTTCGATCATGCACTGTGAATACTTTAGGCGATTTTAAATCCATGAAAGCGCGAGAACTTTTATTAAAAACTTTAGAAGATCCCAATGAATACGTTCGTTCCGCGGCGGTTACGTCTCTGGGGAAAATGGGGGATCCATTAACCTTAGGAGCTTTATTGGCCCTAGAAACCGACGAATCTGAAGAAGTCAGGTTTTCCTTGGCAAAAACCCTCGGGCTTTTTGAAGATTCCATGGCGGAAGCGGCTTTACGAAGGTTATCCGAAAATGAAAAGGATCTTGAAGTAAGACATGCCGCCAGAATGGGATTGGAAAGACGAAAAGAAGATCAACCCGGGAAACTAACTTCGTAGACTTTAATCATCGTCGGATTGAAGCACCGCCATAAAAGCTTCTTGAGGAATGGTTACACGCCCGACGATCTTCATTCGCTTTTTGCCTTCTTTTTGTTTTTCCAGCAATTTGCGTTTCCTGGTTATATCCCCGCCGTAACATTTTGCCAAGACATCTTTTCTAACCGGGGGTATGTTCTCGCGGGCAATGATTTTTGCCCCCGTGGCCGCTTGAAGAGGAACTTGAAACTGTTGCCTTGGAATCAACTTACGAAGTTTTTCAATTAGAGATCGCCCCCGGCGAGTGGAAAAATCCTTGTGACAAAGGAAAGATAGCGCGTCAACAGACTCGGAGTTAACTAAAATATCGACTCGAACGATATCCGACTTTTGATATCCGATGTGTTCGTAATCAAAAGAAGCATAACCTCTTGTACGGCTTTTTAATTTGTCGTAGAAATCGACTAAAATTTCAGCCAAAGGAAGATCGAAGGTCAAGCAAACTCTGGAGTCGGAAAAAAATTCCAAATGTTTCATGATTCCGCGTCTATCCTGAGCCAATTCAATGACCGTCCCTATGTAATCTTTGGGAAGGAACATCGAAGCATGGACGAAAGGTTCACGAATTTCCTCTAATTTTGTTGAATCCGGAAGTTTGCTTGGAGAATCTATTTCCGAAACTTCTCCATTGGTTCCAAGGATTTGGTAAACCACTTGAGGAGTGGTGGTAATAAGATCAAGATTGTATTCGCGTTCAAGTCGTTCTTGGATAATTTCCATGTGCAGGAGCCCCAAAAATCCGCACCTAAAACCAAATCCAAGCGCGGCGGAACTTTCCGGTACATATGAAAAACTTGCATCATTTAGGGCAAGTTTATCCAGCGCATTCCTCAAATCGTCGAATTCGTTTGATTCGACAGGGTACAACCCGCAAAAAACCATTTGCTTCGCCTCTTTAAACCCCGGCAAAGGTTGCAATTCGGACCGGGTGTCATGAACCACGGTATCGCCGATTTTAACATGCCCCATCTCTTTGATTGTCGCGCATAAATACCCAACCCCGCCCGTCGGGATATCTGGACAAGAAAGGGGTTTTGGAGTAAAAACACCCGTTTCTATAACTTCAAATGTTGAACCGGTAGATAAGAACTTAATTCGATCTCCTACTTTTACCGAACCATCTACCACTCTGCAATACACTATGACTCCCTTGTAAGAATCGTATTTAGCGTCGAAAATCAAAGCGCGAAGGGGAGCTTGCGGGTCGCCGCTAGGGGGGGGAAATCTCTCCGATATGGCTTCCAGCAACTCCGGAATCCCTTTTCCTTCTTTGGCTGAAACCAAAAGGGCTTGGGAACAATCTATTCCGATAAGGTTTTCGATCTCTTTTAAAACCCTTTCAGGGTCGGCAGCCGGAAGATCGATCTTATTGATTACCGGAATTATTTCCAAATTTTGAACCAAAGCCAACGTCACATTGGCGATGGTTTGCGCTTCAACCCCCTGGGTCGCGTCAACGACCAATATAGCCCCCTCGCAAGCGGCGATCGAACGAGAAACTTCATACGAAAAATCAACGTGGCCGGGAGTGTCAATAAGGTTAAAAACGAAAGATTTCCCAAGTTTTGATTGGTAGAACATTTGGACCGCTTGGGCTTTTATCGTAATTCCTCGTTCACGTTCGAGATCCATGGAATCAAGGATCTGATCTTTCATTTCTCTTTTGCTGACGGTTTTTGTAAATTCTATCAAGCGATCGGCGAGGGTGGATTTTCCGTGGTCAATATGGGCGA
>JACPTH010000109.1 GCA_016192885.1 bacterium
GAAAAAAATCAGGAAAAAATCCTGTTTCGCCGACAATTGAACGCCCTTCAGAAGGCGAGCATCAGATGTCTTTCTCGGACCGCCATTCAAAAATTCGCAATTCCCTTGACAAGGAAGAATACGCCTCCGCTGAAAAACAGGCAAGAAAAGCCTTGGCGAAGAGGCCAAATGAAGGGGAACTGCAGTTCCTGCTTGCCAGGAGTCTAATTGGCCAAGAAAAAGTTTCAGACTCAATTGAATGTTTGAAAAAGGCAATTCTGATTGAGCCTGGTAACTCCATTTATCGTAGGACACTCGGAGAAGCTTATGACTGGAAGGCCAGGGAAGCGATAAAAGCGGATGAACCTCAAGATGCGATCGAAAATTGGAAAAAATGCCTGGAAATAAAATTCAAGCCTCGACAAACAGAGAATGATTTAGGGGAAGCTTATAGAAGATTCGGTGAAAAGCTGGTTGAAAAGGGGGATTCGCAAAGTGCGGAAAAATCCTTTCGCGAAGCCGTTTCCATTTTGCCTGAAAACCCGGTTCCGCGCCTTGACCTGGCAAAGTTTTTTCTTTCAGCCGATCGAATTTCCGAAGCCCAGATTGAGTTGAAAAATTTGGTCGAAAAATTCCCGAAATTCACCGATGGTTTCCTAATTTCGGCAAAGGTTTTTCGGCGAGCCGGAGATATTCGAGGAGCAATTAACCACCTGAGCAGGGTTTTAGAATTGACCCCAAAAAATGAAGAAGCAATTTCGTTGCAAGAAGAACTGGAAAAAGAGATACCTGTGCAACAACTTTCCCAAAAACCTGAATCCCAAAATATGGAAAACCTTGACTCGTCGATCCAACAACAATTGGCTCTTTTTGAATCACAGGGCGATCTATTATCCCAAGCCGCCCTTCTTAGTTCCATAATAAGGCAAAACTCACAAGCATTTTGGGCGCAGTTAAGGCTTGCAATGGTCTACGATAGACTTGGAAAGAATTCCGAAGCCTTAAAAACCGTAAAAGAATATCTTGAGAATAACCCTGCGGATACAAGAGCCCAATTTTTAAAAGCTCGATGTCTAAAACTAACGGGAGAACTTTCTGAAGCTTGCTCGACTTTTGAAGAATTGAAATCCGCGGGGAAAGCCAATGTTCAGGTGTTCGATGAACTGGGGCAAGTATATGCTCAGATGGGGAAGTTTGAGGAGGCAAAAAATTGTTGGAATGAGGCGTTGAAAATTGACCCCGAGTATCCTAACGTTCTTTTCAATTTCGGACAACTTTCCATGGAACAAAACGATTCAACTCAGGCGAGGGGATACTTTGATAGAGCAATACAAAAAGACCCGTTTAATTTGAAATTTCATTACTTCGCAGGTTTAAACCTTAAGCAAGCAGGCGATTTGGAGGGCGCGAAGGCGGTTTGGAACTCGTCCAAATCGTTTTTAAATCCCCAAGACCCATACGGGGCCAGGATACTTCGAGGGTTAGGGGAGAAGAGTTCCGCCTTTTCAGTTTCACCTCTAAAAGTCACGGAAATTAGAGATGCAACCACTTTAGCCAGTTTCTCCGCCGCGCTCCAGGAAAGAACGCAGGCAGCTTTTTCTAGCGAAGATAAATCAGTATCCTCCGATGGTGATAATTACCGCAAAGCTCTTAATAATGCGAGAATTGGAAACTATTCCCCGGCGATCGAAGGGTTTAATGAAGTTTTAGCCGCAGATCCAAAGAATCTAAATGCATTAATGAACCTCGGGAACGTATATTTAAGCATCGATCAACCTGAGGAAGCCGCGGTTCGTTTTTATCTGGCTCTTCAGGCTGAGAAAAACAATTCCTTTGCTTTAAACGCGCTCTCAAAGGCATATGATGCCCTTGGGTTAAAGAAGCACTCCAACGGAATTGCAAAAAGAATCGCTTCTGAGAATCCAAATGGCACCCCCCAAAGCATTTCCCAAAATTACGATTCTACAATGAAAAGCAATCCAAGAGCTTTTGAACCCCTAACAAGGGCGCTTATGAAATTCAATCTTAATGATGAAGCCCTTTCTATTATTCAATCCGGAGTCGAGGAAAACCCGGAGAATCTCGAGTTTCTTGTTTTGTTGGGGGAAGTCTTCCAGAAAATTGGAAACAATGTTATGGCGGAAAGTTCATTTAGAAAGGCTATAGCCTTAGATAGACAAGCTCCGCTTGGATATCTTAAACTTGGTGATTTGTTTGCCGATAATCAGCAGAAGGATCTTGCTTTTGCCGAGTATCGAAATGCGTTTTCAGCGAAATTGGCCGATCCGAATTTGCTGATCGAGGTTGCTGACAGGTTTAAAGCACTGGGAAAACCTGGCGAGGCAAAAATGGTGATCGATAAGTTAAAGGGGATGAATCTTTCAGAATCACAGCTAACAAAACTCAGGGAAAGAAGCGGTAGTTTTTGATTCCTAATGCGAAGGGAGTTTCGATATGTGGAGTAACACCACGCTTCATGGTCTGGATGAAGCGTTAGCTGAGCTGAAGAAAGCAATTGATTGCCTTTCCGATGATCCAATTAAACGGCAGCTGTCGAAAAGATTCCAAAAGTTAATTGAGGTTCGGGATGAGCTGGATAAAAAACCTGAAATTCATGATGGTCGGCTTCTTCCAATATTAATCATCGCGTTTCTTTTTGGAATTCTTTTTGGCATTTCTTTTTTTCTCCGCCAGAAACCATTTAATAAAAACTGAAAAATGATCCAACCCTTTACTCGAATTTCCTTGAAGAAAATTTATCCTATTTTGCTCGCTTTTTTCCTGATCCCATGCGATTCCTGGAGTCTTCCAGAGCCAAGCAGCTTCACAAATTCCAAGAAACCGGCGGTTATTGATAAAACCGAGAGAAGTTTTGGACTTCGTTGGTTTCGAATGAATGGATATCATGATTTTGTTGAACCAAGAATCGCTTTTATCAAAAGAAAATCGGGGAATTCAGAAGTGATCGAGTATTCTTGGCGACCCATGCGGATAGTTAAAATGCCCAACCATGAGCGAATAGACCGCATCCAATGCTCGTTTAATCGTTATTTTTTCGGAGGCAGGAAAAAGAATATTTTTTATGGTTTCGGAGCTGGGGGAAACGTTATTCTTTTCAACAAAAAGCTCCACGAATGGGGAAAACAAAGAAAGATCTTTTTGAGTGACGGAGTAAATGGTCTGGGAAGGCTTTTTGCAGGGTATAAGCTTCGAGATATTTCCGTCGGGAAAACAAAGTATCCCTTGGTTTTCCGGGTGGACGGACTTTTTTCTCCGCCCTATAGGTTCGGCGGCGAATTAGGAAGGGCGGGGGACAAATTAAAATTATCGGAGGTCACCGCTAATTTCGCCTTTAGTATCGAATGAATGCATAAATACGTTTTTGGCCCGGTTCCTTCCAAGCGATTAGGAAGGTCGCTTGGGATCGATCTTACCCCCCAAAAAACTTGTACCCTTAATTGCAGATATTGCCAAATTTCGGCCGAAAAAAATCTCGCATTAAAGCGAACCACTTTTTGCCCGCCTGGGGAGGTCATAAAAGAACTTGAAAAAGTTCTCTCCCAAATTGAACCACCGGATTGGATAACTTTTTCCGGAACGGGAGAGCCTACCTTGCATATCGACCTGGGCTTTCTAATTAAATCAATAAAAAACCTAAATATTGCTCCGGTTTGCGTAATCACTAACGGTACACTCTTGTCTCGCGAGGAGGTACGCGCGGATCTTATGCTCGCGGATCGAGTGTTACCAACGCTCTGTAGCGTTTTTCCGGAGACATTTATAAAGATTCACCGCCCTTTGGCGGGTATTGAACCGGAAGAGGTTCTCGAAGGACTGGTTGCTTTTTCAAGAGAGTACCAGGGAATCCTTGAGATAGAAATCGTCGATTGCCCGGGATTAAACGATTCTGACGCTGAAATTTCCGGAATAAGAAAATTTTTAGAATGCCTGCCTCGGGTCCATTCCATTTACTTAAATACCGCTGTCAGACCTCCTCAGGATGTTTCCATTCGCTCCGCTACCAGGGAAGAGATTTTTATCTTCAAGGAAAAATTGGGAAAAGCAATTCCAGTTACTACCGTTTTTGATCCGGGTGACCTTCCCTCACCTACGGCAGTTGAAACTTTCAGTAAACCAAGGAAAGCAAAAATTTCCCCTGATGAGGTTTTTTCATTGCTTTTGAGACACCCTTGTACAAAAGATCAAATCATTATTGCCCTTGGCGGAGAAATATCTGAGATTTCAAATCTTTTGGAAGAACTAAATATGCAAAAGAGAATAAAAAAAGAAGCAAACGGAATTTGGGTCCCAATTTGTTCGTCAGTTTTCTGACGCCATCCATCTTTGTCTTGTCCGAAATTTGACGAGCGGAAAATATTTTTTTAACTTTTGCGACATTTAGGGGGTAGAACGTTTGGCATGCTCGTTGCGACTGTAATTTCTGTTCTCAAAAAATTATAGTGAGCTATCAACCGAGGGCTTACAAATAAACAAAGGAGAAGGGTTATGAAGAAGTTACTTTTACTGGCTTTGGTTTTAACGCTTGGAAGTTTTTCAATGCCGTTGATCGCCGCTGAACCCACCGAACAAGGTGACGATGACCTTGGCAATATTTCAGGGCCGCCACGCTCAAAAAAAATGAAAGGACATCAAATGTCCGCAGAGTCTTTAATCGCAAAGATCAAAGAGCGGAAAGGAAAAATTTTAGAAAAAGTTACGTATCCAAGCCATCGTAATATTTCTTCAGATGAATTTTTTCAAACCTTAAAAGAGAGAATTACTGACAGTCTAAAAAAGAATTTATGTGAAGGTGTGGCTTTGGCTTTGCCCATTGTGATAGAC
>JACPTH010000110.1 GCA_016192885.1 bacterium
CAAACCTGCGAGGTTCATATGAATAATGGGGAAGTGCAGGTGCGTTGGCCTGAACAAGAAGGAAAAGTTGGGGTTTCCGCTCAAGCGCCATTTGGAATAAAATTAGACCCAAAGGGAATTGAAAACCCGACGCGCATTACTCCAAAGCCAGTTTCCAGGGTTCCGCCAGAGTTGGCAGCAAAACCATTCGCAATGCAAGCTAAATATGATAGTCAACGGGAATTGCACAATAAAAATGTTGATGCTAAAAGAGATGAACAAATAAAAAAATTTAGCCCTACCTTTGCGCCTGGGTTAAAAGACGCCGGGAGAAAATTGAAAGAGAATTTCGGAAACTTTAAAAATCTCTTTGGAAACAAAGAGAAAAAGGGACAACCCAAGGGTGATTCAAAAACAAAGCCGCAAAGGAAATGAGATTTTAAGGTTATCCATAGCAAATTTTTTTTTCTTTCTTCCCCCAAAAAGCTTTCAACAAATGTTCTTCAATAAGAAAACCGATTCTGGAAAATGGGTTCTTCTTATTCCTATCTTTGTTTGCTCCCTGGCCGTTTTTCCGGGGATCAATCAAATTTTTATCGCGCTTGAGAACAAACTTTTTGATTCATTTTTTCACTTTTATCCGCCGCATGCGGGTTATTCCCCGGCGGTGGTAATCGCCAAAGACCAATCGACTCTTGATTTCCTCGGAAGAGAGCCCGATCGAAAAGATCTTTCCCAAATTCTTCGGAGGCTTGCATCATCCGGGGTAAAGGTGGCTGCGATTGATTTTATTTACGATTCCCCTAAATCACCCGAGACTGATTTGGAGCTTGCTTCAGCGTTAGATTTGTTTCCAGGCATGGTAATTGCCGAAAGGTTTAAGCCTCGTACCGCCATTTCAAACGGAATGGAAACAATCCAAATCATCGACGAAAACGCCCAACGACCTCCTTGGCCTCTGCCGCTCTATGAACCGATCGCAAGTAGAGCCAAAGAGCGCGGTCTTGTTAATATTTTTCGAGATCAAGATGGGGTAATTCGCATTCTTCCTTTAGCTTTTTTTCCTGATGAAATGACCGAATTTCGGCCCGGGTTGGCGTTTTCAGCTTGGCTTTCCTCATTACTCGCGATAATGAAGGACAAAATTTTGAGGAAGCCGCAATCTCTTGGATAATTTCTCAATTTCAAAAAAGTCCCCATCGCTTTACCGGGTTTGGCCACTTGGGATTAAATCAGCTTTTTCGTCGCAGGGAGGTCAGATGGCTTGCGTTTCTGGCCATTGAAAAGGTTCCCGGGCCTAACCCTGAAGAAGCGAAGAATGCCTGGCTAAAAGCCGCCGATCAAATCGACTTAAAGCGTCTCCCGGATCGGTCTTGGGTGGATACCTCCGATATGTTCCTTCCGATAGTCGGGGCTTCCAATACCCCTTGTTTAAGAGTTCCCTTTACAAAAGCTACGTTTACATCGGATGAAAATGCAATCACCGATGGAATTCCGGTTTTTTCATTCAAGACGATTTTGGAATCATTTGACCGAAAAAGCGATTCAATTGTCGTTGAATCTTCAGGCAATAGTGACGGCTTACTTGGGGAGAAGCCGTTGGTTTTTGATTTCGCAAGCGCCGGTTCCAACGCACTTTCAGGTCAATGCTTGTCGATTTCCGGAACTCCTCAGGAGGGAATTCTTGCATTTTGCGAACAACAAAATGGGGGGTTTTGGGCGACTTCTACCTCTAATTTACTTGGACAGTTTGAATTTAAGAACCTTCCAACCGGAACCTATTCGGTTGAGCTAATTAAAAGGCACTTAGATGGAGTTCAAAGATTGAAGTTAGAAACTCCCATTTTTTGCTCGAGTGGCGAGGGAAAGCTTCCGGTCGCCTATTTTCTTCCCCAAGATTTGACGGTCAAGGGAAAGGTTCAACCTTCATTCCTTGATCGAAAAATTGTTTTGGAAGGAGACGGCGTATGGGTAGGGTTCATGGGAACCAATGAAGCGCCCCATTTGGCATCAATTCCATCAGGGTTCAATTTTATTCCGTTAGATAGTGAAGACACATTGGTTTCGAACAAATCTTGGAAAAATGTAGGCTTTGACGGCCGGATGGTACCAGGTAAAAAGGTGGCTTTAGTTGAAGATGTTCCAAGTTGGAAGGGAACCTTTTTTTCCTCTTCCATTGTAAAAAATGGCCAAACTGACTTCGCTTTGTCGGGTTTGTGCCCAGCCCTTGGCGCGAAACTTATTCTTAAAGAAACCGGAAATCCAAAAGAAAGCGCTCAACCCATGGAGGTGGATCTTTGCGTTGGGACTCTCCTTGAAATTTCGTCAGCCCCTCCCGCGCTTTCGGTTCCAGATTCGGTTGAAGTTTCTTTCCCTTTCCGCTTCCCGAAAGATTTTTCTTCCGAGATTTCAATTTGGCTCCAAACACAAGAATTTAATTGGCTTAAATGCTCCTTTGATAAGATTGGAAAAATAAAAATTCCAACTGGAAATTACCGCGTTTTTGCGGAATCCAAAAATAAAAGAGGAAGACTAGATTTGCTGTCCTCCCAGCTATCAGGAACGGCGGTCTTTATTGGAACACATCTGATGGAAGACCAAGATTTTTACGTAACTCCCGTGAACTTTATGGATAGCTCGCTAAAGCCAATACCCGGAGTGAACTTGCATGCTCGGTTGTTTTCCACGCTCTCAAAAAGGCAGTTTTTAAAACCCACTTTTTTGCATATGGATTTTGCGTCTTGGAAATGGCCTTTTTTGACACTTATTATTATTTTCCCCTTGATAATGGTATGCGAAAAAGTGTTTAGGAAAAAGGGCGCGGTGATTGGGGGAACGCTTGTAATCCTCTTTGCCTTAGCATGGATAACCGGTTCCATTATTTTGTTTCGTTTTCATTGGTTGGTTCCAGCCGCGCTTCCGATAATAATGTTTTCGTTGTACGGGAGCGCTCGCGGATATCAGGCCTATTCGGATTCGCATAAATTAGAGCAACAAACCCGCTCAACATTTGAGCGTTTTGTTTCCGCTCGGATGGTTGAAGATATTCTAAGAAACCCCGAAATTCTCAAACCTGGAGGAGAAAAGAAGGAACTGACGATCATGTTTACGGATCTTGCGGGGTTTACCTCGATATCCGAAGCTCTTCCCGCGGAAGAGCTGGTACAATTGATGAATGAATATTTAGGAGAAATGACCGGGATTCTGTTTGAATACGGCGGCACGCTGGATAAATACATCGGCGATGCGATAATGGGATTTTGGAACTATCCGGCCTTACAGGCCGATCACGCTTTACGCGCTTGCAAATGCGCTATCGCGATGCAGCGCAGATTGAAAGTTTTGCAAATGAGTTGGAAAGAAAAAGGTCTGCCTTTGGTTTCTATGAGGGCGGGAATCAATACCTCAGAGTGTATTGTCGGATTTATTGGAAGCAAAATCCAAATGAATTTTACTTGCATGGGAGACGGGGTCAATTTATCCTCCCGTCTGGAAGGCGCCAATAAAGCCTATCATACGCTAATGATGGTTTCCGAAACGACGCTTCTTTCGCTCGAACCTGCCAAAATTAGAACCCGTTTCTTGGATTTCCTTTCGGTAAAAGGAAAAGAAAAACCCGTAAAAGTTTATGAGCTAATCGGAGAAATAGGTGAAGATGACGATTTTTGGAATCGCTTGCTGCCTATTTATTCATCCGGAATTGACTTTTATCTTAAACAGGACTGGGAAAAAGCAAAGATCGCTTTTCAGGAAATGTTGAGAATTCATCCGGATGATGGGCCTGCATTAACCTATATCGATCGGTGTAGCACGTTTCAGGAAAATCCGCCGGATGCCGGATGGGACGGTCGTTTTATTCTGAAAACAAAGTGACAACTACTATTTCTAGTTATTAAGTTTCTACATTGAGCAAATCAAATAGAATTTCCTTTCCCGAATTCAAATGGAGATGGGCAAATCGAGATGTTTAGCCAACGCCAACAATATTTCCCGCCGTCTCCCAGGCGATCGAACCTCTCCACAAGCTTTTCCCAAACGATCGCTTGAAATTGTCCGAATTTGATGGGCCATAACGATAGATGACTTAGCTAAGCCGCTTTCCTCTGGGGAAAGCAGGGTTTCTATCGAAAACACTTTTCTTCCGGGTTTGGCGGAAGTCAAAGGCAAAATGGTTACGATGGGTAAAGCCCGGTTAACCGCATTCGCGGAAATAACCAAAACGGGGCGTTTTCCCGACTGTTCTGAACCCTTGACCGGATCGAGATCAAACCAATAAATTGTCCAACGGTAGCTTACCAATCGGAAAGTCTTTCATTTTCTTTATCGAGTTGGGAAAAATCCTTTTTAGTTTGCCCGAGATCCTTGAGGAAGCTCTTGTCCTTTGAAGCCTCCGCCATCTCAATCTCAAAAAGACTTTTGTCCAAATTGGAAAGAAATTCCACTATTGCCGTTCGAACAACGAAATTCGCGGACGGAAATTTCTTTTGGGAAGCAAGCCGCTGAAGTCGCTCAACCAAGTCCACCGGTAACGAATACGTGCATCGCTTCAGGGGAACGCTTTTCATGGTTCCTCCTTATGATGACAAATTATTTCGGATTGATAATCCTTGCATAATTTAATTTACATCTCCTTCCCTATTTCGTCAACATTTTCCATATGAAAATAGACATACCTTTTTGCACGCAATATTGATGCAATAAATTGCCTATAACCTGGGCTGTCTTGCGAGTTGGCCACAATCCCTTTGCGAACTATCACATGTTTCAAGTTTCGAATATTTAATTCGGAATTTCCGAATGTTTCTTAAAATTCTTTCCGGGTTCTTGTAAGTTTCATTGCTCCCACAATTTTTAACTCAATGAAATTTTTAAAAAAATTGTAGCGGTACCTTTGTTTCATGGGTATATGATGTTTGATTAAGATTTTTATTTTTTTTATTCTTTTTTGAGGAGAAATGAATTATGAAGCAACGTAAAGTTTCTTTCCTTTGCTCCGCTTTAATCGTTTCCTTTCTGTTTTCAGTTTATGCACCTTTGTTCGGTGACAGTCGATTTAAACAATCAACGACCTCTACCACAACAAGTACAAGCACCACTAAGACTCCAACCTCCAAGTCGACAACAGGCTCCGGTAACCTGGGAACCCTCTTGAAAGCGGCCAAAGCGAAAATAAAAACGGGGGACTGGGCCGGGGTTGAGAAAGCCTTAAGCGACGCCAAAAAAGCCGCCAAGGGGAGTACATCGGAAATTGCATCCCTTCAAAAAGAGGCTTCTTTAGCTATTGCAAAGGGGATAAAAAGCTATGTTTCAAAGGTTGATTCAAAAATTTCGGGAAAGAAAATGTCAAAAAAGGATGCTCAAGAAAGCATTGCCTGGCTTCAGAAAAATTTGAAGTATCTAAAAAGGCTCGGCGGAAATAGCTACTCTAAATTCGTTTCAGACGTGGAAAAGAAGATTATTCAGCTTCAGAAAATTGCGGCGGGTATGCCTAAACAACCTTCCTCCCCTCAACCAACAGGGGGGCCTTCCCCGGCTCCGGGGCCTACGGTTTCGGAAAACATTGGGACGCTAGGTAAAATCATTAAAGATTTTCTTGGAATTTACAACAAAATGCTTGAGGAAAGTAAAAGTTACAAGGCTTTAGGCGTCATAAGCAGAATGCAAGAAATGGGAAATGGGCTAAAAATAATTCAGACCGAACTTTCGAATAATCCCGCGGATGCCTTAAAAGTAAGCGCCGCTTATGCCACGGTTTTAAAAGGCTTTTGCGAAACTCTCCAAGAACTTGCTAAACTCGCGGCTTCAGCTCTTACCAAGCTTGCAAATAACCCGAATGACCCGGAAGCAAAAGCGCTTCTAAATTTTGTCAAAGCTAGGTTCAAAGACTCCGTCGGAATGGCGGAAAAACTAAGCGCTTTTGCCGAAAAGGCGGGTAAATTCGCTAGAGGTTTGGAGGTTGCGACAGGCTTAATACAGATAGTCAACGGTCTCAAAACTATTTACAATGCCCGCACCGAAAATCTTGCGGGGGGAGATCTTTTGACATTTCTTAAAGATTTTAATTCGGGAGTAATCGACATTGGCGAAGGCATTGCCGCCATTTCTCAGAATCCCCTTCTTACAGGCCTTTTCGGAGTGGCCAGGTTTTTCCAGGATAACAATGGTTTCGCCGATTCCGCCGCCGCGCAATACGTTTTCTCGGCGGCTTATAAACGCGCAAACGCGGAGGGTAAAGAATCCGTGATTAAAGATTTTGCGGATTCCGCTTACAAAATGTGGTCAACCAGGTTCCTGGGTACAAATAAAGCAATTTCCCATTCGCTTAGAGCTTCTTTTAAAGAAGGCTTTCAATATGTGCTCGAAAAGTGGAAAGAAAGCGGAAAAGATATTACCGTTCCGGCGGGCCGAGATGATGTACTTAATCCGTTTTCCACAATTCTTGAAAAATATTTGAGAATTAAAAATAATCCATCGGGTCTTGCAGATTGGAAAAAAACTCCTCACGGAAAATTATTCTACGGAATTTATCCGAACGGAATCCCGTACACCGAACTAATTAAATATGGGCTAGGAAAGCAATAGAAAATAAATGTAACGATCAAATGAATTAGGAAGTATAAAATATTGACTCTAGCATAGGTTTTTTTACAGAACCATTGAAGGGAGATTTTATGAAAGTCATTTCAAAAAAATTTGTAATAATGCTTTCGCTGATTTTCTTTTTCCCGTTTTTAGTTTTGGGAGTTCCAGACCAGCGATATAAACCTTCAACCAAAGAATCAAGCAAATCAAAAAAAACTTCTGAAAAAGGAAAAACCTCAACAGGTACCGCGAATAAGCAAGAGAAACAAAAATCCGGCGAAAAAACTTCCGTGGATTTTACCGCCGAGCCCAAAACAAAAATCGACAATCTTGAACGATGTGTCAAAGGATGGCTCTGGAAAAAAGCCATTGAAGCATTAAGAGTTGCGAAAGATTATTTCAGCAATATTCAAGACGCAGAGACCCTAAAAAAATACAAGGAAGCGGTTTCAAAATTACAAGATAAATTAATTCGGGGATTGGTTTGTGACCTTGAAGGCCTCGATAAGAAAGGCGGGTGTTTAAAAAGACTTCAAGACAAAATTGATAAGAAAGATCCCAACCTTTATTTGTCAATCCAGTTTGTTAAAGACAGAGTCGAATGGCTTAAAAATCTGACAAATAATTACCCTGGTTTGATTAATAGGGCAAAAGAAATGCTGGCAAAGGCCGAAAAGATCAGCGGCGGGGATGTCCCTCAAAAATTGGTTAAAGCGATGCAAAATTTAGTTACAAAATATAGCCAACCTTATTCTTTTCCATATGACCCTGCAACAGAAAATGGTAATTTAGGTTGCGCGCAAGTAGTTTCTCGGGGCCTAATTGATGCGGGAATAATAAACAAAACCTATCTTATTACTACCGACGTAATCGCCGCCCTGGCTAAGAAACCAAACCCCGGTTGGACCAAGGTAAATGTTCCTCCATTCAAAGCCGGCGATGTCGTTACCTGGACAACTAATCAACCTGATGGGCATATCGGGGTTGTTACGACTAATGGGAATACCGCGAAAGCCATAAGTAATTCCTCTTCCCAGCGCCGCCCCATAATACATAATGCTCAGTTATGGCCAATCACCCAAGCTTGGCGCAAAGTTTAAGATTCTTTTCTCGATATTTATTTTTGAAATGAAAATGGTGGTAAACCTCATTGGCGTTGCGATGTTCGATGTCGAGTGGTAACTTTCAATGTGTCGAAAATTCCATAACTATTAATTATTTTGGAGGAGAACATGAAGCTTAGAAATTATTTTCCGTACATGTTTTTGATTATCCTTGTTTCTCTGTTCTTTCTAGTTTGCTTGGAAGCCGTCCCCCCGGAAGGAAGGTTTAAAAAAGGCGGAGAAGGCGATTACAAAAACGCTTCCGAAAAACCAAAAGATATTGAAAAAAGCCCATCAAGCAAGACCCAAGGAACTTCCCAGAGCGGTGCGTTAACCAAGGATGCCCAAAGAATTCTCGCGAAACTGAACAGCAATATCAACGGCTGGTTGTGGAAAAAAGCGTTCGAATCGCTGAAATACGCGAAAGCCTATGCTTCGAAGATGTCAAATAAAGCGGTAAGAGATAATTTCAACAAGCAACTTTGGGATGCCCAGCAGAAGATGGCAAAATCCCTGGCAAAAGACCTTGAACTTTCCTTAAACAAGCTTGAAAAAGGAATAGCATCCAAAAAATCAACTCTTGACGAATCGGTGAAGTTCGTTCAAGATCGCGTAAATTGGCTAAATTCTTTGGAGAAAAATTACCCGCAACTTATTAACCGCGCGAAAGATCTCCTTGCCAAGGCAAAAAAAGTAATTGACGCTAATGTTCCCCTTAAAGTTACTAAAGCGATTACCGACCTAAAGAACAAATATTCAAAAGCAGGCTCCTTCCCTTACGATCCGGGAACTGAGAATGGAAATCTTGGTTGCGCGCAGGTAGTTTCTACCGCGCTAAAAAATGCGGGAGTCATGAGTAATGTCGTGCTAGGCGTCGATGCCGTTCGCGATGCCATAGCGAAGAAACCAAAGCCTGGTTATACAAAAGTAAAAGCTCCTCCTTTCAAAGCCGGAGATATAATTACCTGGACAACCTTTTATAGCAGGACTAATGAGTGGGTTCCGAATGGACATATCGGTATAGTTGTTACAACCGGAAATACCGCAAAAGCTATTAGTAATGGAAGTGTTGGCGGGGGTAACGCCCCTAGGGTTCACGATGTATACTATTATGGTTCTGATAAAATCACAGAAGTTTGGCGAAAAGCTTAAGGAGGGTTTATGAAATTTGAAATCGCTTGTTTTAGAGCAAGTTTGATTTTTTTAATGCTCATGACTTCTATTTTTTCCAATTCTTCCTTGTTTGCCGTCGTGTCGCTTCCTTTTGGGGATGGAAGCGGCCAGGTGGGCTTCTCAAATCAAAATAACCATCCCGAAGCGGAAGGAGGAATTCCATTGGGCCCGTTGTCCTTTCGAATAAACGGCGATGAAACTTGGGTTCTTGACAGCGTCGGAGGCCGAGTGTTTCAAATTTCCGCCGAGGGGAAAATAACGAATTCAATTCAGGTCGCCGACCCAAAAGCCGCAATGCTCGAAGATTTTGCCCTGATTCGAGATACCGCGGGAAAAGTTACCTCAATTTGGGTTTTGAATGCTTTTACTCAAGAAGCCGTACATCTTGCGGTTGACGGGAAGCAACTTGGGAAAGTGGGCGGCCATGGGGAAGACCCCGGAAATTTTTCCCAATTTCAGCGAATCGAAATTGATTCTTCCGGTAGGTTATTCATAGGGGATTTGGGCCGCAGAGTCATCTCAATTTTTGACTCCGCAGGGCAAATTCTTCGAGAAGTCGAGTGGGAATGGTCAGGTTTTTGCCTGGACGGCCAAGGGAATCTCTGTAGACTCCAATGGGATGAAACCGCTCATTGTTCCCATCTTCTTATTGAAACATTCGACGGACAATCGGTAAAAAATATCCCGTTGCCGATCGGGGAACATGTGAATCCCGTTTTGTGGTTCATTTCTGATAAAAGTGAAGCAATTATTTCGTATAATCCCCCAGGAAATCTAACCAGCTTTGCCCTTGCTCGCTGTAATTTGGACGGGAAGGGAATTTCCACAACAGAATTAAAACCCCCGGTTGGAATGAACCGGTTTTTAGAGCCAGGAAGCGCTTTACAATTTTGGCTTGCTGAAGCTAGTTTCGTTGATGCCCCGAAGGGAAATTTTACCGTGAATAGTTTTTCAATGAAGTAGAAACATCTCATTTAGAGTCGATACCAAGAAAAAGGGGGGAATATTTTTTCCCTCCTTTTTTCTATCTAGCGAACAGCTTGCCAGCTCAACATTGTTGACAAAGCTTCCTTTCTGACTGCATGGAAGCGGATTCACGGCGGGGAATGGAAGGCCGGGCCGGAGCCGGTCATGATGGAATTGAAGGCAAAACCGAAGACGGAATACCGGTTAAGGTTGAAACCAAAAGCCAATAAAGACCGGATAAAATAGGATCTGGGCGGGATTCATGATAAGCGTTTTCAATCGTTGGCTACCAGCTTCCCGAGAAGATCGGGAATATTTTCTTCAAAGTTCATCGGTATCACTTGAAGTGTCTTCAAAGTAAGCCATGAGGCCATCACCGGTATTTTTCTCAACCGTTCCACCAAAATCTTCTGCAATCCTAACCATCTCTGAAAAGAAAAGATTTAGGATTCTAAGAAGGGTATCCTGCTCCCCTAAGTCCTCTGATGGCCTAGCCGAAAACCCAGAGATATCCAAAAATAGAACAGCCATTTTAAGTCGCCGACCAAGACCAATAGACAATGCCTGTTCATCAGGGATTACACGACCAGCTTGAATGGGTTCTTGAACGCTCCCAAGATTTTTTAGAGTATCGAGAATTCGGGTTTTCTGCTTTTGCCAGTAGGTTATATTAAAAGCCTGATTAGGCATGGATTCCCAACTTTGAGAGGAGCCAATCGAAGTTCTTTCTCGAAACCTCAACAAACCCACCCCTGCACATAATATAGTTTCCGGGGGCCGTGTTAACCTCATTGAATGGCTCTATACCCATAAATAATTCCCTGGCCGGAACACTAAGGCCGATCTTTTCAAAATTTACCTTTCGGCGACCGGGATACCATTTTTCGGCATGGAACGGGAAATCCTCTTCAAATGTCGCTTCGCTTTTGATTGTCCCGATTGAATCAAAAAGAACGACCTTCGACAAAATACAAATACAGCCTAAACAGCGTAAAACCGGTAATCATTCAGACGGTTGGTCAGGTCTCTCATTGAGATTACTCCAAGAAAAACAATTTCCGAACCCATTATACTACGTCAAGTCGGCATCAAAAATAGTAAGCGGAGGGTCTTGCAAAATTAATTGTTGAAAAAAACTTCCTTTAAATTAAATTTCCATTTCTGAAGCATTTCTTTTAGAATTGGGAAAGTTTAAACCCGCACTTTATTCGGGGAGGAAAATTTTGAAAAATCCAACAAGTCATTTTTTGAAAAGCACTCGTATTTCAGTTTTTCTTTTGTTTTTTTTATTTTTTATTTCAGAATGGGGAAATGCGGCCTTGATTGATTTTGCCGACGGGAAAACCCTGACCATAGCAAGTCTTTCCTGCGATGAAAATAAGGTTTTCGGGATAGCGGGAACCGAAAGTTTTTCTGTTCCTCGTGAAATGATCAGAGATATTAGTTTTTCGACCAAAGATCGCGAAGCGGACGTTTTGGCCACATATGTTTCAGACATAAAACCGCTTTTTGAAAAAGCCCAAAAATTGATGGGCCTTTATCCGGATTCCACATCGGTTCTTGTTTTGGATGACGGACAATTTCGCTACCGTCCCGACGGAACTAACCTTTACCTATATCGCGCGGTAATTTTCCTCGCCAAGGAAGAATCACTTGGAGCCGCGGAGGTAAATATTGGATTTGAACCGACTCGGCAAAGGGTAAGAGTTATTCACGCCAGGACTCTTAACTCTGATGGTTCCGTCGGCGTGCTTTCTCCGGACCAGATAAAGATCGCCAAAGGAAGTTCGGGGGAGGTTTACTTCGACCAATACCAACAATTAAGCTTCACTATTCCGGACGCCCATGTTGGTGGAATGATCGATTATTGCTATGAACTTGAGGAGTTTAATCCGGTCGATAAACTTCTTTTCCAATCTCACTTTACGTTTCAAGGAACCGACCCGGTGGGAGATTCAATTCTTCGAGTCTATATGCCAAAAGATGTTCCTTTGTATTATGTTTCTCCCAATTGCCGAGAGGTTAATTCAAAGCCCGTTGTTTCCAGCGAAAAGGATGAAACCTTATATACCTGGAAAATGAGCGACATGCCCCCAATCATCCCGGAACCAGCTATGCCCAGTTTGAGCGATGTCGCGCCATCCGTGGCATTTTGCCTTCAAAAAGATTGGGGTTATATGTTCAAACGGTTAAAACCCATGTTCGAGAAACGGTTTGTTTTGACGGATTCCGTGAAGAAAAAGGTCGATGAGATTATTTCAGGCGCGAAGACCCTCGAAGAAAAGATTTCAAAGATCTATCTCTTTTGTCAAAAAGAGATTAGGTACATTTCCATAAAAGGAAACCTATCGAGCAATCAAGTCGGGCATCCGGCTGAAGACACCCTGAAGAACAGATACGGCGACTGCACTGACAAAGGAATGCTCCTTTCAACCATGTTAAAACATATAGGGGTTGAAGCGTATCCGGTCGGGATTAAAACTAATCCGAGCGGAAAGGCAATTCGTGAGCTTCCGATTTTTGATTCCGATCATTGCATAACCGAAGTTCATTTAAATGGCCGGAGATTTTATCTTGATTCGACGGCGACCGATTATCGCTATCCCTATTTTAGAGCGGACGACCATGATACCTTAACGGAAAACGCAATGCTTGAACGATTGGATCCGGTTCCGCTTCCCCCGCCCGAGGATAACGCTTTGCTGGTGAAAAGGGAAATCTCTCTTTCCGAAGATGGAACCGCTCGAGTTTCTTTTGACTCCGAATCCAACGGCCCTGCGGAAGCCTCCATGCGGGGGTCCACTCGGAATTTGAAACCTGAGGAATATGAAAAAAGCGTTCGCGCTTCTATTGCGGCGCTTACCGCGGATTATGTACTTGAAATCGCCACCCATTCCGATCCATTGGATTTTTCAACGGCTTTTCAAGTAAAATCCGCATACACGCTGAAAAAGTTTGCTCCGCGTTCAGGCCGTTTCATGATTTTCCAAATCCCATATATTAAACTAAATTTTCCCGAAGTTAGTTTAAAGGAGAGGAAATACGATTTAGTAAGATTGACTTCCAATCTTAGAAAGGAAGATGTGAACATAAAGCTTCCACAAGGTTTTTCGGTTAGGTTTCTTCCCGCTCCTCTTTCAATAAAGACGCCATTCGTGGAGTTCGATGCAAAATATGTTAGAGATTCAGATTCGATCAAGTTTTCCAGCAGAATTTCTTTTCCAAATCGAATTGTTCCCGTGGTTGAATACAAAAACCACCAAGAAAACTTAGAAAGAATCGCCAAGTTTACCGACGAGAGAATTTTCATGGAAAAGATTAGCCAAATAGGAGAAAAAAAATGAATCGATTTTGGATGCTTTTTTTTGCATTTTTTTTTTTATCTCCTGTTTATGGCGACGTCCTATACTTGAATGAAGGGGAAGAGCATGTTGGAAGGCTTGTTTCGATAACCTCCGGATCCGTACTCTTTCAAGATTTTGACGGAAATAATGAAACTTTTTCAGAAAACGAGGTCGCCCATGTTTTGCTTTCAAAAATTAGGGAAGGCGATTTGATCAATCAGGTCGCAAGCTTAACGGAACCGACGATAAAAGAAATACTCGTATCGGCGCCATCCAATTCAGATTTCCCTCAAAACGATTATGTGACTCTTTTTCGAAAGAGATCGGTAAAATTTAACCAAGACGGGTCGGTTTTTTATGAAAATAGGCAAGTTACGAAGATTTTCAAGGAACCCGGCCTTGATGCCGCAAATTGTTCCTTTTATTATTTCAATGATACTGAAAAACTAGAACTGGCTTTTGCGCATACTTATAATTCCGACGGCCGGATTTTTCATTTGACCGATGACGCGCTTTCCGAAGAATCAATCTACACCGGAACCCCTGAATACAACCGCCTCCGCAAGGTTAAATTCGCGTTAAAAAAAGTTGATTTGGGAAGCGTAATCGACGTGTGTTACAGGGTCCGGACGGAAAAACATTCCGCCCTGCGACCGTACATTATTGACACGGTTTTTGGCCAGCGAGAACCAATCCTTCGGGAAGAACTAGTCGTTGAGTTTCCAAATTCAATGCAAACCACCGTTCAACCCTTTCAGTGGCCTGCTTCAGGCGCTCCAACCCTTACCACTTCCACAAATCCCCAGACAGGGGAAACCACGATGCAATGGAAATTTAGCGACACAAAAGGCTATATTCCCGAACAGAATATGGCCGCCACAAATCGGATTTTTCCTAGGGTTTTTGTTTGTCCGCAAACCACATGGGATGATATCGGAAAACAATTTCAGCAAGCACTTGATTCCGCCGCGCCTAAACCTGCTCTCATTGAAGCGTTCATTTCGGATCTAGGTATCGCTTCGCAATCAGGTCAGGTCGCGACTCTCAGAGCTTTGTATGATGGAATTCAGAGGAAAATTAGGTTAATCGGGGTTCCGTGCCAGGATTATGGCTTTGACCCGGTTTCTACCGATATCGCTCTCACAAGGAATTATGGAAACAGTTTTGCAAGAATTACGTTGCTTTATTTTGCGCTCAAGCATTTGGGAATTGAAAGCAGCGTCGGGTTTGTGACCTCCTGGAAAAGCGGGGGAACGCAAGAAAAGGTGACGTCTCTTGGACAATGTTGGGAAGCAATTCTCAAAGTTAACCTCGATGAAAAAGACTATTTTGTTTGTTGTGAATCGGACTATTACCCTTTCAGTTTTCTTCCTACCTCCTACCAAGGTTCGAAAGCCTGTTTTCTAAAAAACTACTCTTTTCAGTTTGAGACTCTTCCGGATGGCGGGTCAAACCAAAACCGTTTTGACAGGCAGCTTTTCGTAAAGGTTTCTTTAGATGGAGACATGGATGTAAAGGAAGTGCGCAATTTTCGTGGGCCGTTCGAGGTTTCCCTTCGAGGAATGAGGTCGTTAAAGGATAAGGAGAAGCAAAATTTCGCCGAAAAAGTTGTTAAGCGTATTCACCCGCACGCTCAACTTCGGGATTTTTCCTTTTCAAATCTTTCCGACTTTCGCGAACCCGTTGTTTTTACGCTTTCCTATTTGATTCCCAAAGCGGCAATTAAAGCTTCCGACCAAATCTTGGCGTTCAGAAATTATTGGGTTGATTATAGCGGGACCTCAGCAAGTTTAGCCTCTCGAACTTATCCGATGGATTATTGGGCAACCGAAGAAAAAGTAAACACGCTTGTCGTTGAATTACCGGAAGGTTTTGACTGGACACCGTGGGACAGGAATTTTTCCTACGATTGTTCCTGTATTAGATACTTTTCAACAATGGTGCAAAAAGGTCGGACCCTGGTTTTTTCAGATCTTTTTCAGGCAAACCGCAAAGAGTATGATCCGAAAATTCATTATCCGCATTATAGAGAATGCATTTTTACTTTGGAGGATATTGCAAAACAATGGATTATTTTGGAAAATTCCGCCGGAAAGGACCCCCTAAAGCCGGGGTTTATGCAGGCTCCTGAACCCCAGGGGTAAGCGCACTGCCGTTAACTTAAGCTACAAAGTGGCTTGAACAGGTGGAGCGGTTACGAATGCAAACAACACCAAAAGCAACTTGTAAATAATGATTTTTTCGATTTTGTTAGGAGATTGTAATAATGAACAAACTCTATTTCCTGTGTTTCCTTTTGATTCTGATCATGGTTGAATTTGTTTCCAACCCTTTGCAGGCGGAGCGACGATTTAATCCTTCAAGCCCTGCCATCTATACCCCCATTCCCATTTCCAGACCCCCTTCTACTTACACTCACGCTCTTTCTCATAGGCCCAAAGTTTCAAGTTCAACGGTTACCATTTCCAGACCCCCTTCCACTTACACTCACGCTCTTTCTCATAGGCCCAAAGTTTCAAGTTCAACGGTCACCTTGTCGAACCCAAAAAGGCCATTGAAACCCGCGAAGCAAAAGATTAGAACAGAAGTTGGCGGGGAGTAGAAAAAGTCCACTGTTACTGGACTAAATGAAAACGATGAAAATTGGCTGGTTGTTTTGTTTGACATTGCTTTCCGGAGTAATAATTTTCTCCGGTTGCGGAGGAGGAAAAGAAGAGAATAAAACGGTTTTGGTAAAAGAAGGGGTTTTTGAGGACGTTTCCATCCATCGTGGTTTTTTGAGCGCCGCCCAGCATTCCAATGTAAGTTCCCCCCTTATGACCAGCGTAAAAATGCTTGTACCAGACGGGCAGAAAGTGAATCCTTCCGAAGTAATCTCGGAACTTTCAACGACAAAATTGGAAGATCGAATTCTTGAAAAGAAGGCGAATTTGCTTGTGACGCAAGCCAACTTGAATAAGGCTTGCGGGCTTTTGAAATTTAAACGCTCAATAGGCGAATCGAAAAGGGAGAAAGCTCGTCTTGAGATGCTAAAATGCAAGGAAGAACTGGAAAAAGTGACCGAAGTTCGAGATTGGCTGAAAATTTACGAACAAAAAGTCGACCAGAAAGTGCGTGAAGAAGAGGAGAAAATGGCGAACCGCCGATTAAAGATTCAAGCTAAGCTTGAGGAAAAGGGATTTTCAGCTAAGCTAGATCGATTATCGACGGAAAAGGAGCAAAATTTGCTTGAATTAGAAGCCTCCTACGCGCTTCGTCTAATCCCTTGGCTTACCGATTACGGGGCTCCGCGCGATATTTTTAAGGCCGCTCAAGCATTGGAACAGGCATCCGCAAGTTTTGAGCTTTCAACCCTCGAAGCCGAGTCGGATGAAATTTCCGCGAATATCGACATAGAATCAAAGAAGAACGACGTTGCTGAAACCGAAAGAGTCGTTTCCAAGGTGCAAGATGAAATTGCGTCATCCGTGATTCGCGCGAGTGTGGGTGGTATAGCCATTCGCAGAAAAACTTTTTCGGGAAGCGGATGGGAAAAAATATCCGAAGGCGATCGAGTTTTTCCGTCCGTGGATTTCCTTTCAATTCTTAATATGTCAAAATACGCCGTTGAATTTTATGTCGATCAGGCCGACAGTTCTCGCCTTGCCTTGGATGAGGCAATTCGATTCAGACCTGATTCGGCGCAAGAGTTTATTCTAACGGGGAAAATTTCCGAATTCGGAATAATGGCCGAAGAA
>JACPTH010000111.1:0-1905 GCA_016192885.1 bacterium
AAAGAAAACTAAAAAGCGGATAATCATCTTCATGATGAAGCATCCTGCCCCTTGTCTCTCACATTGTTTTTGAGGCTTTCCCTAATTTAAACTTTGCCCCCCGATAAATCCTGGGGGTTCAAAAAGAAAATCGAGCAAAGAGTCAATTATTCCCTACAATTAGAAAGCGCCGACGATTCATCCTGGGCTTGGGCCATGAGATAAAAAAGACCTGCCATCTCCAGGACAGCAAGGTGATGAGAATCCAATCCGTACCCTGCAATTCGTCCGTCAAAATCGTCTACAACCCTGGATGCTATATCCAGAAGGGCGGCGACCCCGGGGCTGCTAATTAATTCGATTCCACGAAAATCCAAAACAAAGCTTCGTATTCCATCTTTTAGAGCTTTTTCAAGTTGGGTTTTAATCTCCGCCCCCCCCTTGTCTTCAAGGTAGCCAAAGAGGGAAAAAACCACGATACTATCATCAAGTTTTTGCGTAAAACGAAACTTTTGAATCATTATGCCTCCTCAAAGCCAAGTGCCTTATTTTACACTGGGTGAAGCAAGGACGCAACTTGTGATTGAAAAACGGAGGGCAGACAGCGGCCTCTCTAATAATGAATCAAATCAAACAAATTCGTTTAACTATTTAAGAGGAAACTTCTACTTGTTGTAAGAAACTTCAAGAGCGATTTCATCATCTTCGGCGTTAAAATCTAACCGAACTACGTCACAGGTTTTTCCGTCAAGGAAAATTTCAATATCACGGAAACAATCGCACCCCTCAATTCCGCAAACCTCGGAAAGCGCCTTTCTAATCTGTCTTCCGGACAATTGAATCAAGACCGGATTGGTGGTGTGGAAAAAAATTTCTGCGCTGGTGTTATGAAACTCACTTTCTAAACGAATCTTCACTCGCGCTATTTTACTCTATACTTTCAGAAATGGAAGGGAAAAATTGAGAAAAGCCTAATCGAACCTATCCAGAAGTTGCGTGGCTTTTCCTTTGATCTTCATCTTCAGCTTGTTCCACCAGTCTTTGGGTGGCTGATATTTGGTGCTAAATTTAAAGTCGTTCTCAAAAAGATCCTCACGAACTTTTTTAACGAATTTCGGATCGGAGGAAACAAGATTTTGCTCGTAATTATGGTAAAGGGCCATGGTGTCCATATTGGCGCTTCCTATTGAAGCGAACTCGTCATCTCTAATCATACCTTTCCCATGAAGTTTTCCCAAGCCGGACTCCCCGTTGTACAAATTGATTTCAACTCCGGCTTTTAGAAGCTCCTCAAAATGATACCTCGTATTAATATCATTTAAAGGGTTTTCAGCGCTTCCTGGGAGGACCAAACGAACTTTTACCCCCCTTTTTGCCGCATCGGCAATATGCTTTACCATATTGTCATTCGTGATATACGGGTTGATTATGTACAGGTATTTTTTCGCGGAGTCTATTTCTTTTAAATATGATTCCGTAAGGTCATGCGAACCTCTCGGAATATTGAAAAGAACGTTTGCGTTTGAGGTCCCGCCGGATTCGGGTTTTGGAAAAAACTTTTCAGATATCTCTCTGGCCCCGGATGGAGGAATTTTACCGCCATTGTACAAATAAGACATTAACAAGGATGCTTCAATTTGGTTCACTACAGAGCCTTGGGCTTTCACCATCATATCATGCTTTTTTTCCCTTGAGGGCGTTTGAAGAGTATACCCCCCCACATACGCCGTTTTTCCGTCAATAACAAAGGTCTTTCTGTGATCAAAATGAAAAAAATCCAATTTTTTCAGCAAACTGGTCCCCTTGGAAACTCGGTCGTAAAAGACGACCTTAACCCCATTGTCCTTGTAAAATTTGAAAAGTTTCTCTTCTTCGGTCGTTGAGTACAAGTTTTTTGGCCCCATCATTCGGGCTCCCGAGCGATCC
>JACPTH010000111.1:1941-2457 GCA_016192885.1 bacterium
CCCTGTTTTATCGGCTTCCATTCCAAACATCTGAATATGAATCGAAGTTTTCGCGTTCTTTATATCATTCGTCACGCTTTGCCAAAACGATTCTCCCTGCTTTAACTCCAAGGAATTATCGCTTGTGGGAGAGAAACGAAGATCAAGATCTTTTTCGCTAACTTTTTGGCCCGTAGATATTTTTGACAAAACCCTATTGATGCCTTCTTGGGTTGAAATTCTTAAGGGCTCTTGCTTCTCGGAAATAACCGCCCTTTCACTTTCCGATGAAGAATGAGGTAACGTGTTACCTGATTCAAAGGCATTTTTCAGGGTTTCATAGGCCGACTTGGCTTGAAGATATTCATCCCTGACCTTAAGTTTTTCTTGTTCGGAAGATTTAGGATTCAAAATGACATCTTGGTATGCATCAAGTTTTTGGTGCATCTTTTTAAAAGATTCCTGAAGGTCATTTTGTCCAAAAACCATTGGGGAAAACAGAAATAAAACTCCAAGAGTTACAGGGAAAAGACCTTT
>JACPTH010000112.1 GCA_016192885.1 bacterium
ACTGCTCTGGGAAAAAATCGTGATCATCTCTTGAAGCAATGTGGAAAAAGAATCCTCAGCAAAAAGAGCGGGCAAAAAAAATAAAAAAAACAGGGCGGCTAACCAAATTTTCAAGGTAACTTTCATGAAATTTCCTCCAACAGAAGTGATTTTTTTGAACTTTGAGGTTTTAGCAAAATTATTTTGATAGAAGGGTTTATAATCAGGGGTAGGCGCAGACGTTATGCCTGCGAGACCCGGATTTCGCAAACATAGGCGGATTTTCGAATAATTTTGCAAGTTGCTCATTAAAAAATTGGCGGGGAGAATTCCGCCACAGTATATCAAACCGGATATTTTCAAGCAATTCGTCAAATTCCCCACTTGGAAGAATTTGATGAGATTCAAGAATTTATATCGCAATTTTCGCAAAGAAAGGTTGCTGAATAAGCCTTCACAAGGGTAAACTGGAAAAGATTATGTTTCCTGATACCGGTAACTGAAAAATTAGGATACGATATGAAGAACTCCTTTGATAAAAATGGAATTCAGCGATTTCCGCTTAGGCGAATTCAAATTGATGATCTTGATAAACTTGCGGGCCTTCCGATTGAAAAGGAAGACCAGGCTTTGGTTGAAAAGGTTGCAAAAAAGATTTCGGGAAAGCATCAGGCGGTGGTTTTGCCCAAAAATGAAGGCCCAAATGATAAGTATTGGATCATTCACAAACGATTTGCAGAACTTCGAGAAGTTCACGGGAAGCCGTTCGAGCGGTTTGTAGGTGATTGGCTTGACTTTCTGCTGACCGGTTCTCTCCAAGAGAAATTTACAAATCAATGCTTCGAGGAAGCCTTAAAACAAGAGCGTCGAAAAAAAATTGACCCCCTTTCCCCCGAAGGAGCAATGAATAAAAACCTTCCTTCTCCTGTTGGAATTGAAATCCTGATAGGGGGAGAACCTGTTACAAGGTCTTATCATTACTTAAAAAGAAAACGCTTGCTTTCTCTTCTCTTCCTTGATAGTGAAAAATATTCTGATTTCGTGAAGCTAATGAAACAAATTGAAATCGTTTGTGAGAGCGAAGGGGTAGTAGAGATTTTAAAAGGGTTGGATCGAGCCGCGCGGCGAAAGGCGGTTGAAGAAATCCTTGATCGTTTAAAATTCCAAATAAACCCTAAAGATGTCAAAAGCGCCTGGGTTCTTTTGGAATTTGATTTGTTTGAAGACCTGGGTTGGTTGTACGACAAAATAAGGAACTTGAGTCTATTAAGACCTAGCTTCTACGAGGATTTCGATCATGCATATAGATATGCAAAAAAATTGTTAAAGCTTATGATTTCCGAATTTGAATTGACCTTTCCTCCGGAAAAAGAAAAGAAAGGAGCAATTCTTGACTATTTGCGTGATACCCTCGAAGTTTACACATACCATCACTTTGTTTTGAAATTTTATCAACAAACCATCATGCCGATTTCAAGGCATGAGATTGAGAAAGAACAGATGGGATTTTTGTCCAGAATTGACGGATTGCGCGCGGAAAATCGCCAAGTGCGCGATGAACTGAGCCGAGTCACCCTTGAGCGTGATCAAGCTCTAGCCCAATCCCGCACCGCGAAACAAGAAACGGAGCAATTTCGAGAAAAGCTGGGAAAACTTGACCCTCTTGAGCTGACAAAGCAAAGTCGAGCGATGGAGGCGAAGTTGAAAGATCCAGCCTTCGTGAATTGGACGCCGAAAATCAAAAGTTGATAAAGCAACTTGGTGATTTACACGCTCTTCCTGACGAGACGAGTAAATCCGTGGAAAGTTTACTTTTTGGAAAGCGCGTAGTGGTATTTGGCGGGATAGGTAGGGACCATTATTGGCCTCTTTTAAGAGATGCGGGGGTTAAAGATTCTGATTACCGATGGTATGAGGGTTATAAAACTATAAGCCAGGCAAGGACCGCGGAAATTGTGGGTTGGTGCGATCTAGTGGTGGTCATAACAAGCTATGCAGGTCATTTGCTTCTTTATCAAACCAGGGAAGTTCTTTCAAAAGGCCAGGTTTTGCTTTTAATTCATAACAGCGGAGTAGGCACCTTAAGACAGCAAATTTTGGAAAAATTTAAAAAATCTGATTGAAATAGAAATGCATTTGGTATATGTACTCCCTTGTGCAAAAAACATTTTTTTTTGATAACCGATCCCCTTTATTTTCCGCATGGGCGAATAAGTTGATTTCCGTCTTTTAAAAGCTTTTTTTGCATGATTCTGCAAAGCGAGTTTTTATCGATCTTTATCCCCTAAAAAATTAGATCTTTTTTACTTTCTAGGAGCGGGAAAGTGGGTGATGCCAAGGGTCTCTTATTCCCCTTTTTGGCGGCTTGATAATGTTGCTGGATTCCTATTTTGCCGATTCCGCTCTCAATATGTCAGTGGTTTGCGGAGTTGTCCTTGCCGGAATGTATTGGTTGAATAAACGAGCCTAATTGAGCCTTAACATGGAGGAGGATAATGGCGATCGATGAAATTGAAGTTCCAGGCAATTCTATTTCCCTGCAATGTTCCATTTTTAAGGCGGAATCAATAGATAAATTGTTTGGCGAGATGGGTGAAAATAACAACCTATTTGATTTAGAAAGAGAATCTCCTGGGTTTCACGACTGCGATTCCAATTCGCGGGTAGTTAGAGGTTTTTATTCCCTAGTTAGTTCTTTTGAGGTTGAACATTTAATCGAAGGAATTAGCACTCTAAGTTTGTTAAAGCGAATTGAAAGTTGCGAGTTTTTGGCAATGAACGGTTTTCTTTTTTCTTTTGGAAAACTGGGCACACAGAAAGTTCTTTTCCAAACTATGTCCGGCTTGACGGGTTTTGGGGTTCGTTCAATAGAATATGAATTTCTACAAATGAGCCGATTTCATGAAAGATTATCCCAAGTTAAAGCCATTGTCATTACTAACCCTAAGGATAAAGAAATTCGTAGGGCACGACTTGCTGGTAGGATCGAGAGTTACACCGATTACAACATTTTAGATCCCTTGAATCACGGAATTGAAAATGTCTCAGGGTTGATAGACGGTCCCCTTGGACCTATGAACGTAACCGTGGGCCGCAAAGGAAGCTGGCGAATTGGGGTCAGGAAAGGTTTCATTTTGACCCTTGATTGTCTTTTGTGGCTCAATGAAATGATTCAAGAGGAGAAACCGCCAAGCCAGACTTTTTTTAAAGCAGGCTAAATCTTTTGAAAGAATAAATTAGGAGCAATAATAGTGGAAGAGGTAATTCGTGAAGGTTACTGGGTTTGCCCAAATTGCGAAAAGAAGAATAAAGGGAGCCATTTGAAATGCGAAAGCTGCGGCTCCGCAAGGGGAAATGTTGAATTCGTTTATGACGAAGCGGGAAAGGAAATAACCGGGGAGAAGGAAAAAGCCGAGGCGCTTCATGGCCCGGATTGGATTTGCGCGTTTTGCGAAACGAGTAATCCCGCGGGTTCGACCTCCTGCAAGCAGTGTAGCGCTTCTCCGAGCGAAGGAAAGAAACGCCAAGAAAAGGATGTTCCGCTGAACTCTTCTCCCAAAACAAAGAGCGAAAAGCCGACCAGTTCTCCCCCACCTCATCCCAAACCGAGAGTTTTACCTCCGTCTCCCCAATCTTCACCTTCTCCATTGAGTAAATTTATTGGGTTGGGAATTTTTTTATCGATCGTTTTACTCATCATTTGGGGAGTTAGAACAACTCAAGAGACCATGGTAGTAGAAGCCTGTAAATGGTCACGTACAATTTCCATCCAAGAATACAAATCAATTCAGCACGAAGATTGGATTGAAAAAGTTCCCGCCGGGGGAAAAATTCTCCTAAAGGCCCAAAAGGAAAAGTCTCAGAAGGATGTTCCTGACGGATACAAAAACGTAGAAGAAACATATACCGTAAAACAAAAGGTGGGAACAAAGAAGGAAAAAGTGGGAGTAAAAGATCTTGGGAATGGCAAATTTAAAGAAATTTACGAGGAAAAACCCGTGTATAAAAGCGAGGAAAAAACCAGAACGGTTCGAAAACAGGTGTTTAAAAAAGTTCCGGTTTTTGACACCTGGGCGACTTTTGAAGTCATGGAGTGGGTGGACATCGATAAAAAGGTTGCCGAGGGAGGGCCGAACGACCCTGTTTGGCCGGAAACGGGTATTTCCGCTTCATCAGGGGCTCCAACGATTGGCCAAAAACGTGAAGGAAAAAGAACGGAGAATTACGAAGTAACCTTCAAGGAAGCAAAGAGCGGGAAAACTTATCAATTAGAAAAAATCGGAAACAACCCATTGGGCTCCGAACTATTCATGAAGTTGCGTCCCAAATCAAATTGGATTGTTTCGGTGACCGGTTTCGGCGTAATTACTGAGGTCAAAGCCCCATAGAAACGGTTCAATAAATTAATCAAAGAGAAGTTTTTTTTCTTTTTTCGAAAAAAAATTACCTGAATCGGAAAATCCCCCGGCAATAAATTTTGACTTGTACGAATCCGGGGGATTTGAACTGGAAGGTTATGAATTACTACCCCCGCAATGAGGGCAAAATTTTGCTCCCTGCGTAAGGTCAGCTTTACAAGATGAGCATTTTGCGGTTTGGGGACCTCCGCATTCCGGACAAAATTTCGTGTTGGCGGGAATGCTCTTTTTGCATGAGACACAGGCGACCATTTGGTTCCTTGAATTCGGTGTGCCGCACTGAGGGCAGAATTTGGCGGTTTCATCAATACTGTTTTGGCATTTTGTACAAGGAATTTGCCGACCGCCAGTAAAACCTGCCGGGGTGTTAAACATCGATGTCATTGTTTGGCCTAACCCCATCCCGGCGCCCAACCCGACCCCAACTCCGGCGGTTCCCCCCGGGTTGTTTGCGGCTTGGTGCAAGGCGCCGAGTTGTTCAACGGTCGCATAATTTCTCATGCTTGCAGGGTCAACCTCGCCTAAAGCGCGGATGGCCTGCGCGTCAGCCATTTTGTCGGAAATGCGGTCAATACGTTTTTTTGTGTCTTCATCAAAGTCGGTATTCTCTATGCGAAAATCGGTTAACTCAAACCCCAATGGTACGAAAATCTCGGCAAGTGTGTCTTGCAGCGCCTTGGAAAGTTCTACCCGCTTTTTATCAATTTCCGAGTAACCATAGCCTGATTCTGCGAAAAGGTCGGTAAGAGGGGTTAAAAGGCGATCTACAATGATGTTCCTTATTTCAGCGATGTTAAAAATACTTCTAGTGCTTGCAATTTCGGTGAAGAATTTCCTTACATTGGTAATGTGGAAAGAAAAATTTCCAAAAGCCCTCAATCCGACCGGAAATTTGTACTTTGGGTCATCATACTTTATCGGGGCTTTGGTTCCCCATTTTTGATTGAGAAATTCGGTAACCCTAATGAAAAAAATATTCGCTTTGTGCTCCGATTCGAACCCCTGCATGAATTTTGAAATTGTCGTCCAAAATGGAATATTGGCGGTTCGTAACTCGAAAAGTCCGGAAAAATCGTGGACAGCTTGAACTTGCCCTTCGTAAACAAAAATGGCAGCTTGTCCGGGATTGACCAGCAGTTTTGAGGCATTTTTTAGCTCATCCCCGCTTCCATCCCAACGCCAAATCAGGACATCCGGAGAAGGATCCTTCCACTCAATCACCGAGCGCATTTGACCGCCAAAAATCGACATAAAACTCTCCCTTTTAGGAAATTAGGTTACACCAAGTCGCGAAACAACTTTCCACCTTGAAAATCTTTTGAAAAGTATATCCTATTTCAGATTACTTCCGCAATAAAATTTAAATTTCCCCGGTAATAAAATTGCGACAATTCTACCGCCTACGATAATCGCTTCAAGCATTAATCGTGTTAAAATAACGACATGGCGATTATCTTAAAAACTTATGCCTGTTAAGGAGCGTTTCTAACAGATGAAATCTAATTTCCGTCATCAATGCTTGCAACGTGTTTTACTCGCCTTTTTTATTTTTTTCCAGGTTCTTGCTCCAGTCTGGGGTAAACCCGCGAAAGGGTTTTCTTTCGCTGAGTTGACCGAAGATGCCCTCGCACTCCGCGAGATCGCCGCCATGGCGGAACGGAACGGCGTCACAATGGGAATTTACGGTGGAACCGTGAGAGACCTTTATCTTGGCCATAAATTCACGATCATTTCAGATCTAGGTCTTATTTTCGACACAAGGGAACCGGGG
>JACPTH010000117.1:0-3043 GCA_016192885.1 bacterium
ACAAGAGAAAGGCCTGAAAACTTGGAGTTAAACTTGGACCAGGAAATTTCTTTATCTATTAATGAAAGGGAAACCACCCCGGACATTTCGTCGATCGGAATAGGCATTTCAGAGTTGGAGAAACAGATTCTTTCGAGGTTTAATTTCCAGTTGTCATTTTTAATCGCTCCGCTTGCAATTTCAAACTTGCCTTCAAGCCCTGTTTTTCCGGACAAAAATTTAAATGAACTTTGGGTCGGAGGCAAAAAAGGAAGGACCCAAGCCCAAACCTGGGTGGCGGGAATCTCATGAATCTTAACCGCCCCTGATGCGGTTAAGGGAGAAAAAGAAGAAGCCTTGAAGTTACCATGAACTTTCACATTCGGCTCAGCCTCAATGGTTAATTCGGAGAGAGACAGCTCGCCGTTGAAATTGTAGCTTACTTTGGATTTTGCCTTTGGTCGAACCAAGCCTTCCGGAAGAACAAAATTTTTCGGAATAAACGAACGCAATCTCTCTAAATCGAAATCTGAACACTTGACTTCAACCTCCAGTCCGACGGGAAAATTTAGGAAACCTTTTGCCGAAAGGCCGACCATTTTGTTCAATCTCGCATCCAAAGCGATGGGAGACTTTTTCCCCGAAATAGGAACTGATAAATCAATTTTTGCAATTTCAAGTTCAAAATTTCTGCCTGACAATTGATCATCCAAAACGATTGAAACTTCGGAGGCGTCAAAACTTTGCAGCGGGAAAACCCCGTCCTGAGTAGCCTTTCCCGAAGTTGTCCGCTCCGGCTCCGGTTTATTTAAATCTTTTCCAAATACTATTTTTCCCGAAGGGTTTCGAGTTAAACGCATTGAAACGGAAGAAACCGTAAGATTTTCGAATACTACATTACCCTGGAAAAGAGACCAGATCTCCGGAGTTGCGGCTGCGGCTTCAATGGTTGAGAAAAGCATAATAGGCTCGGTCAAAGTTCCGATTTTCACCTGGAACAGTTTAACGGTCGGGAAGTCCAAAGAAATTTTACCGATGCTTACCGGGACCCCAAACCCTGCTGAAACCTGCCGTTCAATTTGCAATTTCAATGAAACAGGGTCAAGATATCGAATGTAAACGAAGTAAGTGGTTCCGATTACCAAGCCAACAAGGAGAAGCAGGAAAGCTAAAAGAACACCAAGAAGTTTTCTTCGTCTATGGTGAGAAGGGGAAGGCTGCTCCGATTCGCAGGTTGGTTCTTTATTTTCTTCGGGGGTCATATTAAAATTCTTACTTAAATTTAAGGGGTAGAAAGACCTAAGTTATAAGAATCGAGGGAAAATTCAATGGTGGTCGCCCCGACATTTGAAGTTGTCGGATCCGCGGCGGAAATGGAAACATTCGTGGGTAAATAAAGGCGACCGAACAACCCATTCTCGATGGCCATGCGTTGAGTAAAGGTTTTGCGTGAATCTTGAAAGAATTCGGTATTAATGCTTACAAGGACAAGCTTTCCATTCAAACTTACCCATGTTGGTTGCACTACGATTGAAAGGCCGGTAACCGTATCTTTCGCCCCCATTTGAGTCATTTTAAAATCTTTATCAAAAACCAAAGTCGTTACTTGGTTCGGATTTCTTTCCGGAAAACTAACGATAAGCTCCGAACCGGAGGCTACTATAGTAGCAGAAGCGAAACCGCGATTCAAGGGATTTGAAAAAGCAATAGCTTCATATGAGTAAATGAAACTCTCAACCGCGTTCTTAATGGCGTCCGTAAGATCTTTAATAACTCTTGTTTTGTCGGATTTTGTCCCTGATTCGAAAGTTACTTCAAGGGAAAATGAATCCGCTCCTTCAAAAACCAAGCTTAAGGTTGGCTCATGAATTCCTACGATTTTGGAAACCGTCGTTAATTGATTGCTGGTTACACGGGCGGAAAATGTGGCTAATCCCAAATCTCCAACACATTGGTATGAAGCATCGTATTTCTCTCGAAGATCGGTTAAACTCGATATCGGTTCTTGACATCCCCCATAACTTGGAAAAATCAGGAGCAAAATAATGCACCATTTTAGCTCTATTCTCATCGGAGGGAAAATCTCCTTCAAAGAGGAATCAAAATTTCGACAGTTCATTTATTGCAAGCCTTCAGCTATCCGCGGTCAGCATTCAGCAAAAAACCTAGAAATTCTTTATCCACCACACCGCTCCAAATAAATGTCAAACTTTGAGGACCCGTCAACATTTCAAGTAGGAACGGTCGCGACCATCCCCTACACCGCATTACTCGGTGCTTTTAGCTAACAGCTGATAGCTGAACGCTTACCAATTATATAACATGGAATACTTCCAAAATGTGGGTTGATTTTGATTATTCGCACCGGAGACCTATAGCGTGGCGTTTGCGATTTCTATACATCAAGGATATGTAATCCTTCTGATAAATGAATTCTAACAATTATTGAATCATGTTCTAGAGAATGTTAAAATGAAATACCGTTTTTCCCATGCGGTTCGCATGAAAAATGCCTATATGTCAGATAAACAACTTTTAAAAATTTTGCTTGCCTCGCCGGACCCAAAGTGTTTCTCATTCATTGAAAAGACTATTTCCGGGTTGGGAGCCTCGCTTTTTAAAGTTGAGTCAATTGAAGAAGGGCTTGAGTGTTGCCAAAAGGCTGAATTTGCCGCATTCATCGTTGATCTTGAAAAATCCAAACAGGACTCCTTTGAAATTTCATCTGTTTTCCAAAAAAACGAGAGATCAAAGTTTGTCCCGCTTATTTTCCTAACAGATTCTTTGCCCCCCGACTTAGGAGAAAATTATTTTCATGAAGAGGTTGGTACTTACCTTTTAAAACCTCTAAACTCTCGCATCTTAAAATCCGCCGTTGCTTTATTCATCGGGCTTTTAAAAAAAGGTAATGCCCTAATGAGTTTGAGCCGCCAAAATGAACTTATCCTAAATTCCTGCGAAGAGGGGATTTTTGGTTTGGACGTGTATGGGAACCATACTTTCGTTAACCCGTCCGCGGCACGAATGCTAGGCTACGAAGTTTCCGAGCTCATCGGGAAACGCA
>JACPTH010000117.1:3077-5846 GCA_016192885.1 bacterium
GCACTATGCAAAGCCCGATGGAAGCCGTTTCCCGATGGATGAATGCAGCGTTTATAAAGCTTTGCGGGGGATGGTAACGCATCGATTTAGCGGGGAAGTTTTTTGGAGAAAAGATGGAAGCAAGTTTCCGGTGGAATATACAAGCTCTCCTTTAATTGAGCATGGGGAAATTATTGGAGCGGTGGTAGTTTTCCAAGACGTTACCGAACGCATGGAATCAAATGAAGTTCTTAAACTGCAATTTACGCGAATTGAGTTGTTAAATCAGATTGCCCGCGGGATTGCCGGGAGAAATGATTTAAACAGCATTTTTAATATCGTTTTAAAATATCTCTATGACAAACTCCCCGTCGAATACGGGGTAATTTTTCTTTTGGAGCCGAACAATAACAAAATTCTTTTGAGCGTAGATACTAACCCAAAATCAAAATTTGCGATTGGAACAATTCCTTCCACGGATGGATCGTTGTCTCTGCAATCCCAAAGCATGGGTGGGTGCTCAAAAGCGGAAGTCTGCTACGTCCCGGATTTCTCTGAGGATACTAGACCTATTTCTCGTGATTTGTCAAAAAAAGGAGCGGGTTCCGGAGTTTCAGTTCCCATTTTGCTGGAAGAAAAGGTTTTTGGTGTGTTATTCGTGATTAGAGAAAAGGTAAACGCCTTTTCCCAAGGTGAAATTGAGTTTTTGAAAATGGTATGCGAACATGTTGCAATGGCCGTTCATCAGGCGAATCTGTACAACAATCTAAAAAGCGCCTACAATGATATTCGAGCGACCCAAATTTCCGTCGCCCAACAAGAAAGACTTGGAGCTTTAGGGATGATGGCCAGCGGAATAGTACATGACATAAACAATGCTCTTTCACCCATAGTCGCTTATTCTGATATGATTTTGGCGGACGAAGTGAATATAAGCGAGCGAGCCAAGGAACAATTAAAGTCGATTCAATTAGCTTCGGACGACATACAGAATATCATGGGCAGAATTCGCGATTTCTATCGCAAGCGAGACGCTTCCGAAAGATTGTTTCCGGAAAATCTCAATCAACTTGCGTTGCAGTCCATTGAATTAACCCGGCCCAGATGGCGAGATATCGCCCAGAGGCGGGGCGTTACAATCGAGGTTAAAACCGAATTTGACCCGAAATTACCAGAGATTTCCGGGATCAACACCGAGATTCGAGAAGCTCTTACAAACCTGATTTTAAACTCCGTGGATGCAATGGAAACCAGCGGAGAGATAAGAATAAAAACTTTTGAAAAAATCGGAAAGATATTCTTGGAGGTTATTGATACCGGCAAAGGAATGAACGAAGAAACGATCAAAAAATGTTTTGACCCGTTTTTTACTACAAAAGGGGCGAAAGGCACCGGGATGGGACTCCCAGTAGTATACGGTATCATGCAAAGACACGACGGGAAAATTCAAGTCGAAAGCAAACCGGGCGAGGGAACAACCATTCGCTTGGCTTTTCCCGTCGTGAAAAAAAATAATTTGCCCGATCTTGTTCCCCCCGCTCCCAATTCCTCGGTTAAAGCTCTTAGAATTCTTTGCATTGATGATGAACCGATGTTGCGGGTTCTTTTAAAAAGCATGCTGGAAAGCGAAGGGCATCAAGTTGAAGTTGCGGACGGCGGCAAGGAAGGTTTAGAGTTGTTTCGGGGTTCGAACGCGCGAAAGCAGCCTTTTGACATTGTTTTTACGGACTTGGGAATGCCGTACATTGACGGCAGGGAGGTCGCGCGGTCAGTAAAGGAAATATCGCCGTCCACCCCGATCGTCATGTTGACTGGTTGGACATCCGGTTTAGAACAAGAAACCGCCATTCCAAATCATGTCACTCATGTAATAAACAAACCCCCCAAAAGACAAGAATTAAGAGATATTCTAGAAAAAGTAGTCAGAGATTTTGAAAAAACTTCCGTTCAATAGAAAAGCGCTTGTTTTGCTCGATTATTCATTGCCCTTACGGCTTTTTGAAGTTGCGGAAACGCCGGGAATAACTGGGGCGATTATTTTTTTGGTTATGTGGTTTTTTTCTTTGGCCATACCCCTTTCCGCATGGCAAAAATGGGAGTTCATTCATCCCTCTGATGTTGAAATTCGCCTCAAACCGGATAACCCTGAGGTAGTTTCCGGAGAAACCGCTACTTTCTCCTTGATCGTTTACAATAAGTCGGATAAGCCTTTGTCATTGCCTTTCAAAACCGGGCATAGGTGGGACATGGCGGTTTATCACTACGATACCCAAATCTGGAGATCCTCCAACGGTCAAAGTTGGGAAGAAGCTCCTAATTCAATCTCAATCCTACCGCGCCAAACCGAGATTCAAAGACTCTCCTGGAAAGCTATCGATCGGCTGGGTAACCCCCTTCCTCAAGGAATTTACCGCGCCGAAGGAATTGCCATGCTTGCTCCAAGGCATTTGATTTCAAATAAAGTTTCTATTCGGCTTTTACCCCCGACCTTAAAGAAAAACGAGAGAATTAGGGTAAAAATTCACCAGACATTCGAAATAGAAGTTCCTCATTATATTGATGGACGTGAAGTGCAATGGATAGTAGATTATGTTTACAATGACAATCGCATAAGTCATTTGATTACGCGAGCCACTTATGACAAGTTTGTTTGGGTTTTTCGCGGCGATCGTCCGGGCCGGGTAACTATGTATTTGTACGCGTTTCCTCCATTCAAAGGCCCGGGGCACTCTTTAGAGCGTCGCACTTACCCCGTCGAAGTTGTTTTGAGTGATTGAGGTCTTGGCGAAT
>JACPTH010000117.1:5861-12359 GCA_016192885.1 bacterium
AAAGCTAGAAACATTCAAAATCAAACTTTAGAGCGTTTAGAGGACATCCTTGTTCGCATGGGTTTCATGAATGAGAGCGAAGTTTTAGACCTTTGGGCCGAGTTTTTGGGCGTTTCCCTCATAGACCTGACAAACATAAAAATTGATGCGAAGACCCTTTCCCTGATTCCAGAATATTTGGCCAAACAATACAAAGTAATTCCTTTCAAGAAAGTTGGAAACAAACTTACGCTGGTGATGGCGGACCCGTTCGATATCATGGCCACTGATATGATCGCTTTTCTTACCCAATGCAAGCTGGAAATTTTAATCGCTCCAAAAAATCAAGTCGACCTTTCAATCCGACAGTTATACTCATGGGAAGGGTTTTCAGTCGCGGGGGAAGACAGCCTTATCGACGGCGATGGAAGCGTTGACGTCGCTCGCCGCACTTCCGAGGAAGGCCCGGTTGTCCAATTTTTAAACGCGATTTTTAAGCAGGCGATTTTAAAGCGGGCGTCCGACATACACGTTGAACCTCGCGAAGACCTTCTTTTAATCAGATTCAGGGTTGACGGGAATCTACATGACGCGATGACCGGTCCAAAAAGCTTGATTGCCCCATTGATAAGTAGAATAAAAATTCTGTCTCACCTTGATATTGCCGAAAAGCGAATGCCTCAAGACGGCCGTCTTAAAGTAAAAATGGAGGGAACTGAAATCGATTTCCGCGTTAGCACCGTCCCAAGTTTTTGGGGTGAAAAAGCGGTGCTAAGGCTTCTTCAAAGAGAGGCTGCATTCGATCTCGACAATCTTGGATTTCTTCCGGAAGATCTTGATAGGTTAAAATCCGTTTTGGATGAGCCCTATGGAATGATTTTAGTCACTGGTCCCACCGGCGCGGGGAAAACCACTACCCTATTCGGAATGTTAAAATATTTCAGTAGTTCGGAGATTAACATCTTTACGATTGAAAATCCCATTGAATATAGAATTGACGGGATAACCCAAGTTCAAACCAACGAAAAAGTCGGGCTCGATTTTGCGCAAGGTTTACGGGCTGCGCTACGCCAAGACCCGGATATCATTTTAGTCGGCGAAATTCGCGATCTTGAAACCGCGGATATCGCTTTTCGGGCTTCGCTAACCGGCCATCAAGTCCTTTCCACGCTGCATACGAATAACGCCCCCGCGTCCATCAATAGACTTATCAATATGGGTGTCCCGCCGTATCTAGTTACCGCCGCCATTCGCTGCGTTATCGCCCAAAAACTTCTCCATCGAACTTGTGAAAAATGTAAAGCCGAATATCGGCCATTCCAGAAAACCGTCCAACGACTCAAGTTGTCCTCATCAAAAATGGCAAATTCAAAGTTTTTTAAAGGAACGGGCTGCAAGGAATGCAATCTTACAGGTATTTACGGCCGCATGGGAGTTTATGAAACCATGGTAATTAATGATTCCCTCCGGGACATAATCCTGGATGGGGGGTCTGAAATGCTCGTTAAGCGAATGGCGCGCTTAAATGGAATGAAAACCATGAGAGAAATAGCCATTTTGCGATCCACCGAGGGTTTCACAACCCTGGAAGAAGTCTTGTACGCCACACCCCCGGACGATGATACCAATTTATTTAACCTTCCTACCCCTCAATTTCACAAACCTGGCGCGAAGTTTCCCGGCAACTTGGAGGCGCGCGCTACCGAGGTTGTCGGCCAAGAACAGCCTTCTACGCCAAATTTCCCCACTGACGATCCAATTTTTAAATCAATTTTACATAAACTCGAAGATGATTTCTTTTATTTTTCCGAAGACGAACTTTCAAAAAGATTTCAACTTTCTCTTCCGCAAATCCAAGAGTGTCTTCAAATGGTAGATGGCCAAAAGACTCGCGAGCGATTCAAGAAAAAATTCGGTCATTTCCCCGAAGAAATGACCGAGGATGAGGCGTTGGAGTTAATTCATTCCGTCAGGGGACGCCAAGGCCGTCTCCCGGGTTTTATATTCGAACAAGATGAATCCGCGGGGCTTTTTTCGCGAATAATGACGAGCGAAGCTTTGAAAACTCTCGCCGAAAAAGACGCCAACCCTGAAAGAATTCCCGACTCCTTTTCGGCGGAATTCTGCGTCGAGTTCGGGTTGGAGCAGGCCTTAGAATGGGCGAATCAAAACAGATTCCTGCTTGTCGACCTGGTTCATCCGAATCGCTATAAAGCATGGCAATTTGGAAATACGAAGGATTGGATTTCTTCCGGCGAGATTCCGGATAGGGCTCGTGAAGCTCTTGAATGGCTCATGACCGTAAAGCTTGGGTGCAGCCGAGGCGATCTTCCAAAAATGCTCTATTCCGAGGTGTTCTCGGAAACCGGACTTGGAATCCTTCTGGAAAAGTTTGGAGGTTCGGTTTTTAAGTTGGTCCAATCAGTTTACCCCGGAGTCTTTCAGCCGTGGCAGTTCCCTGAAGAGGAAGCGGTTCTTTGGTTTAGGGAAGATCGCTACGAATTGGCGAAAACCGCTACAACCTGGTTGATTGAAAACCGCATGGGAATTAACGTTGATGAGATACCCCAAAGAATCGGGTTAAAGGATTTTCATCTCAACGGTTTATCCAAGCTTCTTGACCTCTTTAATCAAAATGTTTTTCAAATTATCGATAATGCGTATCCTGGGAAATTTAAGCAGTGGCAGTATTCCGAACAAACCGACTTGTGGCAGGGTACTAATTCCCTAAATTTGGCTCGTGAAGCCACTCTTTGGCTGATAAAGGAAAAACTTCAATGGGAGTCGAAACAGGCGATTTCCCAACTCACAAGGCGCCATTTTCTGAATAACAATCTCGGTTTCATGCTCGGGGTAATCTTCAATCATTCTTCTTTCATGGCGCTTGAAAATGCTTTTATTGAGCTAAAGAATAGCGATGTGTTTCAAAAGGCGCTTCTTCAATTCTCGCAAGAGTGGCGGGATCATTCCACCCGATGGACATCACTGGCTGAAAAAATGGCAATTAGCCAATTTGGAAAATCTAAATTCAAGGTTACTCTTCCAAACCTAAAAATTGCCCCTATTATCCCTGAGACGGATCGTATTTATTACAATTCAGCGAATCAAATTGAATATGTTCCCCAAATTATAGTTTCCAAAATTAGCGCCTATGACGACTTTTCAGAAGCGCAATATTGGGTCCCATATTGCGATCAGCTTAATTTTTGGATTCTTACGGATGACAGGGCGACCGGTTATAATCCCCCCGCCCATCCAAAGGTGAAACTCCACTTTTCCGAAAACCTTATCGGATCGCTTCGATCAAAAGGGCTTTTAGATGTAGTTGAAAAAGTTCATTCCTTGAAAAACTCAATAAGCAATTTGTTGGATAGAAAAGCTCCGCCCCTTTTCTGAGAAATAGCCTGGGAGGTAAAAAACGATGTTATTGTGGCAAAAAAGCGAAACCGGGTCCATCAGGGAACTTAATCAAGATGTCGTTTTGTTTCGCGAAGAACGAGGGATTTTCATTGTAACCGACGGCCATGGGAACTCCGGACGCGAGGCCGCTGAAATCGCCGCCGAATCTTTGGTTCGTGAGGTTCAACGGCTTAATTTGTATTCGGAAGTTTCCGCGGACCGAATTAAACAGATCATTGAATCAATGCTATTTGAGATTAGAGATCTCCGGATAAATAGACCGGGGTTTCAAGGCGTGAAAGTTTCAGCCGCCGTCGCCTGCGTAATTGGAGGGAATTTGTTCCTTGCGCAAGCGGGAACCTGTGGAATTATCGCGGAGATAAATGGAAGAACGATTCGATTGGAACCAAGCGGATTATTACAATTCAAGATGGTTGCAGCCGAGAATCAATCCGAGTTCTCTATTTCCTCCGATACGGGGGCGGTGGCTAGCCGCGTGTTAGGGCCTTTTCCAATACGGGTCGGAGATTGGGTTCTTGCTTTCACGGAAGGTCTTTTAGTTTCCCAACCCCTGGATGAAATCGAGGCGATAACAGCTCACCTTAGGGAAGATCCCGAACAACTTGCCCAAGCCATCTTCCAGCGAGCTTCGAGTAGATATGACGGAGATGATAGAACCATGGTTATGGCCAGGTTTCTGCAGAGCGACATAAAAGTTCGGTCTAGCGGAGACACGGTCCTTACCGATGACATTGACCTTAATTTCCGCCTCCCAATTTGGCTTCCATTGCTTATGCTTTCAGGATTACTTGGGGCGTCGCTCTTGGGATTGTACAAGTGGTTTTACAAAAAGAAATAGGGATTTAAGCGTGGGGTCATCTGCGATTTTTCGAGTTGTTTCGGTAATCATCGTTATTCAAGGCTTGTTTTTCCCCGTTCGCTTGTTTTCCAAAAACCCTGTCGCGGGTTTTGTCGATTTCGGCCAAATGCTTTTGGCTCACCCGGAATTTAGGGATTTTTTTGGGGGGAATGTGGAATTTTCCGGGGAAGCTAAAATAAATAAGGAAGAGATTTTTTCGAAGATGAAGCTGGAAAACGACGACGCAAATCAGGAGTTCTTAAAGCTGAAGAAGGAGAAAGACCCTGCTCGGCGTCTAAGCCGACTTGAGCGATTTTGGGCCGTAAAAACCCAAATTCTTCAGCGGAAAAAAGAGTTTCTTGAAAAACATGCGGCGATAAAAAAGTCAAAGGATGTTTTTTGGGCGCGGGACAAAAACATCGAAGAGTTAAATTTAGTTTGCAAAAATGTGATTAAATCTATTCGCGAAACGGTAAGTCAAATTTCGTTATCTCACGGAAAAATTCCCGTCTTGGATCTTTCATGTTTTTTTCCCTACGGCGACCTAAAACCCCTTGAAAAAGAGTTTCTATTTTCGAATTACCATTTTTCCATATGGCAAGGGGACCAAACCGATTTCACGAAGCTTAAAAGTTGGCTTTACCAACTTCGCTTGTTTTTGCGGGATGAGTACCCAAGACGATTTTCAACTCCGTTTATCCACGGGTTTATTGATTTGAGAAATGAATCCGTTCGATTGCTTTCAATAATGAATCGGAATTGAAATACGTGGATAGAACTTGGAGATGGGCAAGAAATTCCGCGGTTTTTCTGTCTTTTCTCGCTTTTTTTTCCCAAAGTTGTTTTGAAAAAGCGCTGGCGGAAGGTTTTGCCACCGTTGATTTTTCAATCCTTCTTGCCTTCCACCCCCAAATGGCGAGATATGATTTTTCGGTTAAGAGGTTTTTGCTTCCCGAACTAAATCTTTCGGACCCTAACCAAATAAAGAAAATTCAGGACGCAAAGAACGGGGTAGTTTCAAACCCGCGCCATCTTGAAAGTGAGAAAACCCGGCTAAGTAGTTTCTATCTTTCATCTGAGGAAAGCGACAAAAAACTGATTCAAATTTTTGAGGAGATTGATGGAGTTCTTTCAGAATTATCAAAGGAACGGGGAAATGCGGCTATTTTAGATCGGTCATTTCTTGCGCCCCCTGCGCCCTTTCCGGGTCTATCGACGCCAGCGGCGGTCGTTGATTGCTCTTCCGCCGATCTTTTTTCTCAAATGCTAAATTTTGATTTTTCCGTTCCTGAAAATTTTTCCGGACCCCCAGGTCAAAACGAGAGAATGCGGCAAGGAATCGAAGCTAGGTTTCAAGATTCTTTTAAAAAATACACGAGCCTTAACCCTGCTTTCCGATCTTTAGTCATGAATTCTCGCGGTCGCTTGTTCCTGACCGGCGGGGAAGATTTAACCGCCGGGGCCTTATCAAAAATTTTTGAATCCCATGGAATCCGGTTGGAAATTCGCATTCGGCTCTTGCAGTTAATTTCTCAATTGTAATACCAAGCGCACATTATTCGTTCGAAAGATTTTTCGTATGGGCTTGATTCATCAAACCCGTTCACTGGTAATTACAAATTCTTTTTCCGGTTCGCCAGAATGGATAAATATTCTTCTTGAAGTTCCGCTACTCCGAAAAGAGCCGCGGAAATTAGATCCGATTTTGAAAAGCCATGCGAAATTTGCAATTCCTTAAAAGACTTTCCGGCAGCCAACCCATCCAGAATTGTTTCCGAGACCACTTTATTGCTCATGGAAGTCATCCTTATAACATCTTCTTTGAGATCTACGCATTGAACTATCGGCAATCTTCAACCGCGAATTCACAAATTGTAAAAAAATCAAATTAATCCCGCTGCCGGAAAAAAACCATTTCTTTGTAGGAATTTTAGGAAATTTCAAAAGAGCACGACAATTATACCAAACGAACATAATTCGTTCATCTAACAACGCCTATCAATAAAAGCAAATCCTGTTTCCGGAGTAATTTATTTGAGGTTATTTCCGCTTCATGATAGAATAAGCATAGCCGATAGGGTGTTTTATCGGAAAGGAAGGTAAGAATATGGGTATTGGGTTTTCAGAGTTGATCATTATCTTGGTGGTAGTGCTTATCCTTTTTGGCCCAGGAAAGCTTCCGGATGTAGGTAAAGCCCTTGGCCGAGGTATTCGCGAATTTAAGCGAGCTCAACGTGACTTATTGGAAGGCGATGAGTCTT
>JACPTH010000388.1 GCA_016192885.1 bacterium
ATGGGCTTTAAGAATCTATACTTCCCCCCATGGGTTTATCAAACTTGGAAAAGAACTGGAAAGTTCAACCCAACAGTTTGAAAGCGCATTAATTAGCGCAATTGAATTTACTCAAGGAGAAGCCCCTCAAGGCTCATCCGCCGCTTTAATGAAATTAACCGTTGGGGTTGCCTCCGAAAAATTAACCGACCCCAAAATGCAGATTTCCTTAAACAGGATTTCCGTTTGGAATGCCATTGTAAGTCTTTTGTCGGTTTTAATATTAGGATGTTCTTGGTACTTTCTTTCGCCCTTCGAAGTTCGAAGGGGCTTAGACCGACTCATTCGTCCCTACGCTAATTTGGCCGGATACTCACCGCTTTCCTTTTCGGTAGGGCCCGGAAATCGAATTGTACCGAGAGGGGAAAGCGCGCAAATTTTTGCCGCTCCAAATCAAGATATTTCGGGGCTACCAATTCTGCATTTACTAAAACCTGAAAATTCAGAAGGAACTTCGATAGAAATGTACCCCGATGAATTGGCCTCGCAAACCAGATTTATTTACCCGCTTACGGGCCTCCAAAATTCAACCGATTATCAAGTGTCCTACGATCGTTTTACATCCGATCGCTTTTCTCTTACCGTTATTCCAAGACCGGAAATTAGAGAACTATTCCTTACGCTTACCTACCCGGAGTACCTTGGTTTTCCTCCGCAAAAATTTTCCGAGGGATTGGGTGATTGTTCCGCGCCAGCTGGAAGTCGAATAGAGTTATCGGTCCGGGCTTCCCAACCCATTTCATCCGCATCAATTTATTTTGAACCTCCTGGCGCAACTCATACTATGGAGGTAAAAAGAGACGCTTTTGCCTACAAGTTCGTTGTCGCTACGTCTACGTCGTATTGCATTTTTCTAGCAAATTCCCTTGGATTAATGAATGAAAATCCGGTCAAACACAGCATTTCCGTTTTATCCGACGCCTCGCCTACCGTTGAAATACTTAAACCCGGGATAAACCTTCCGTTCCCCAAGCAGAAACGCTTAGATTTAAAGGTTGTCGCCAAAGACGACTTTGGGGTCATAAGCGTGGTTCTTTATTATTCCATTGGGGATAGGAGGAATTGGATTCCGCTAAACATGAAAGCGGATTTTTCGCCTAAAAAAGAATTTGAAGTCGAGTATCCCTGGATGTTGGATACATTATCCGTGGAACCCGGCACCGAAATTTCATATTTCGTTCGCGCCGAAGACGGGATGAAACCTTCTCCACAAGTTGCGAGCACCCCGATTTTTAAGGTTACAATGCCCTCAATGCACGATGTTTATAAGGGAATGGAAGAGACACACGGTGACGTAACCAAGCGTATTCGAGAAGTAATGGAATCGGAAAAGCTCCGTCAAAAATCTTTAAAAGAAGCGTACGAAGAGATAAAGCATTCTCAGAAATTGGATTATCAGTCGGAAAAAGATATTGAAAAAGCGATTCAAGAAGGTGAAGAACGGCAAAAGCAATCTCAGGAGGTTTTTGACCAACTTCAAAAACTCAATGACAGAGTGCAAGAAAACCCGTTGTCTTCTCCTGAAGTCCTTGAAAAAATGCAAAAAGTACAAGAGCTCCTGCACGACGTTTTGGATGACGAGGCAAAGCGCCTAATGAAGCAATTGAGAGAATCCCTTCAAAATATGAAGGTAGATCCAAAAGAACTAGAGAAATATGAGGAAGCGTTTAAAATGGAGGATCATATAAAAAGTCTTGATCATACCATAGAATTGTTGAATCAATTGAAAGAACAAATGAAACTTTCTAACTTGGGAAATAGCCTCGAAGACCTTCGAAGAAGACAAGAGAAAATCGCCTCCGAAACTAACGAATTGGAAAAGAAAGCTGAAAGCAAAGGGCTAACCCCTGAAGAATCCAAGCGCATGAATGAGATTCAAGAAAAGATTGCGGAGTTAGCTTCTCAAACTTCCCGGATGAAAGAGAAATTCGAAAGCATCGCTCTTTCCGATAAGGATAAGCAAATCCTGAATGACCTTTCCAAAGAACTTCAAAAATTGGAAATGGAAAAGC
>JACPTH010000059.1 GCA_016192885.1 bacterium
ATTTTCAGAAACTGCGAAGTCAGATTTAGAATTCGCGAACATTCGGATCAAAGTTTTTTGAAGAGCGCAATTTCCGGAATAAATTACTGGAACCGGCAACTGCAAATTCAAAATTTTCTTTGCGTTCTCCAGAACAATATCCTGTTCCCCAAAATCTACTCCGCCCGCAATAATAATCATGTTGGGTTTGACGGAAAAAATTTCTTCAAGGTCAGTTTGGGAGAGCAATCCGGCCGTTATCTTAATGACGATTGCCCCAGCCCCAAGACTAGCTTCCCTGGCTGCCCGCGCTGTCATGTTGCTCGTCAAACCGTGAACGGTGATTCGCAAACCGCCTGCGGCGGAACTATTAATGAACACTTCGGGAGAACCAATTGATTGCCCAAAGTTTTGTTCAAGGGCGGTTTTTGCCTCCAACACGCCAATTCCTACATCACCTTGGCCGACTGAAGTTAATGCTAACCCCTGGGCGACATGATCGAAACCCCCTTTTGGGTTAGCCTGAAAGCCATTGGCTTTTGTAATGGTGCTCCCAATTTCGATTGTAAGAATATCCATTTGGGAAAAAAGTTACGATAATTCCCCGCGAGTTCTCAAGATTTTGACCATGGAATTTGCCACATGGATTCCTTTGGTGCCTCTTCCGAAACCATCATCCATTCCGGAGGCATTGGCAATGTCTCTAGTTACCTGGGTTCCTCCGGCAATTAAAACAATTCTATTTCGAATTCCCTTCTCGCGGCAAAGTTCATCGAGTTTTTTCATATTAGCCCGATGGACATCATTATGGGAAATAATTGTGCTAATCAAAATTGCTTGGGAACCGGTTTCAATAGCCGCATCCACGAGTTTCCCAAGCGGAACGGAAGTTCCCAAATAATGGTATGAAACCCCAAACTTTTCAATTCCGCCATGCTTAATATCAAGGATTTCACGAAGCCCAACGGAATGCTCATCTTCTCCGACCGTGCCGGCAACAACCTTTAACCCAATCCGCTTTATTTCAGCTCGAATTTCATTTTCGGGAAGCAAGACTTCTTTGGGTTGAATCTTAATCGTGGAACGATCAATAGAAAATTGGACCTTCCCCTTTACTTCCAGAAAGGTGCCTTCACTAGGATGCATGACTTGGGAATTAATTACCTCAGGTTCGGAAAGATTCATTTTTTTCGCGATTTCGAGACTTGCCGCTTTGGCGACATCCTCGTTCTCGGGCAAGAACATTTGAATTAAAATTGTACCGTCTCCGGCCCACTCGGCTTCGGGTTTGATTAAATTACCTGTTCGAAATGGCGCGGAAGCTTGCAAACGCGAATCGCATGAATCCGTCGGGTCAAGCTCATCAATATAGGCTATTTTTTCGGGTTTGCAAAAAGTACAACCGTCAATTACTTCGCAGACTTTTTTTGTATTTTGAGGAATGCGGTTATCTCCAAAGTGCGAGCAAACCGGGGCAAAATAGTCGGGTTCGCGTTTGAATATTGTTCCCATCGCGACCCCTCCTTCCCCGGATCGGGCAATTCCATCCCCGTGACGTTCAGGATACATTGCTGAATCAACAAAGAATCCCTTTTCAACCGCGGGAAAATACCCGCCAACATCTAGAATCTCTTCCAGAAAACAGATTGCCCGCTCTTTCAATTCCCTTACCATCTTTCCTAGGGGGCCGTCCCGGTCAATTTTTAAAAGCTCTTTAATTCCGTCCAAGGCGACAAAAGTTTGCTTGGCGGTTTCGATTCCTCGTATATTGTTGTAGTGCCAAGGAACGTTTCTTCCTTCATCCGGAGTAATCGTACTTTGAACATCCGCGCTAGTCAGCGCGGAAATAAGGGTATCAATTACGTGAGTTCTTGTGGCTTCTTCGATATCGGATTCAATGTAGCGAGTGTTTTGCTGCGCCCGAATCTTAAATTCCCCGAAGAAATCCCTTAGGGCGATAGCATAAGGAAGG
>JACPTH010000060.1:0-896 GCA_016192885.1 bacterium
CAGCGTTGGAGGGCTATCAACCTTGGTTCCGCCGTTAGCTTTTGTCGGATCTTCGGCTTTTGCCCAACCTGGATTTACGTTGTTGTTATAGTCGTAGGGAGCGGCTACAAAATTGTATACGTTTGGGCCGGTTCCGGGGGATTTGACCCCGGCGGCGATGTAATCCCATACGCCCACCCCATTAAAGGTTGTCAACGCGGCCGTATTTATCGGGCTATTGGGGTCCGCGCTTCGATTTGCGTCACGAACGAATTGCGCGTCGAAACTGAAGGAAAGATCTGTCGGAAATTTGTCTTCCGAAAGGTTATACGTGTTGTTGTCAGCATGACCAATACTGTACAATGGAGGGGAACCTGGAAGCTCCTGATCATATGATTTGTTTCCCAATACTATATTGGAAATAAATCCGGGGGTTGATGTACTTGACGGGGATTGAACTTGATAAACGATTTTGTCCGTAATAATTCCCGTTATGTTTTTTGTGTTGTCTTTTAACTTATCCGGCCTATCGTTTTGGTTCAAACCTGAGTAGTCAAAATACTTATAGTTAAGTTTCGCATACACCTGATAATTCCCAGGGTGCGGGAAAGTGTATTGGAATTTTCCGCCAAGCCCCGCGGTCGGCGCAGAATCGGTGACCATGTGCTGTAAAATTTTATCGGAGGTTGGAGCGACAAAAGTGGTTCCTTCAATCCAGTCAACGCACCAAAGAATCCCGGTTTCCGTCCTTCCGGTTGGCACCGTTTCGAACAAACTGGATGGAAAGCCTCCGGCATGTCCATCGCCATCCTCGTCTCGATTTTCATAAGGGGGAATCATATTAACATAGGAGTTCCCCATTCCGCTTATATCTCCAACGAATTTTAAATCTTGCTGAACGCCATTAATATCATACG
>JACPTH010000060.1:955-2237 GCA_016192885.1 bacterium
ACCCTTCGACTTTAAATGTAACTTGAGCCCCCTCGGAGATTACGACATCGGGTTTGATGCGGTCATCCCGACAAATTGAATAGCTACATTCCGCGGGTGGATGGTAAACCTCAGGTCTCTGGGCGATATTTACTACCGCGAATTCGCCTTCCACTGAGGCTTTTCGTTCGAGAACCGAAGGATAAACATAACCCCAGTCGTTTAGCCAACTATAACTTGTTCCCCCGTCGAATCGAAGAGTTCGAACAAGCATGTCAAATTCCGTATCCACCGCGCCCCGTTCCTCAACCGTAGATAGGCTGTATCCGCCTCCAGCGCTAGGAGTGTATTTTCTACATACTTTTTTTACGCTTTGCATGTAAAAAAACTTTTTGTAATCCCCGGATTGAAGAGGGGAACCTATTATCGGAGTATCAGGGCCACCCACCCCGGGCCTATACCACGGGGTCTGGGCACTATACTTTGGATCGGAGGTAAGCAATGGATTAGGGTCAGCTGCCGGGAAAGAGGGAACTTGCGGTAACCCCGCCGAACTAGGCCATGCAGGTAGATTAGCTGGAGTTAGTTCGGTTGACAAAACATATAAGTTTCCGAATCCGTCAACTCCGATGGCATCAATTGCGCCATCAAACAAGCCTACATCTTCCGCAACGGGATCTAACTTGTTTAAATAATCGAGTCGGTAAATATGTTTTGCAAGAAAAGTTTTCGTTCCTCCAGAGGACAACGTAATGACCTTTTCCCCCGCGAAATACTCAAACGCGGTTCCACCGTTGCCCCACCAGGAGTCTTGAATGACGAACTTGTCCGCGATCGAACCGTAAAGGTTATCGGGTGCCACAGTTATCGGGGTCAAAGGGGTAAGAAACTTCGATGAAACTCCAATTTGCGTCATCGCATCTAACCCCACGTTCAAACTTGAAAGATATGCGGAGTTAATAATATTCGTGGTGTTAACATCTAAGTTATAAGTTACCGCATTATGAACCACGCGCAACGCGGCATCATTTGCCCCATATGGGCCGCTCTTTTTCCCGTTAGGATTAAATCCATATCTCCTTCCGGTGGTGGAAGTAATAACTTGTACAATTGCTTCGATTTTCCCTACGGCCTCCGGATTAAGCGCTCCGCCTGGAATGCATCCGTCGGCGCAAGTTTTTCCATATTGTTCGGTTATTTTAAGATCGGTTGCGGTAAGGACTCCTGCGGCTTCAATTGATGGATACTTCGGGTAAACAGGCCCTGCGGGCGGGGAGTTATTGTCATCAAGATATGAGTACAA
>JACPTH010000061.1 GCA_016192885.1 bacterium
GAGAGTTCTTGGAGGGTTTGCGGGCCACACCGCTGATGCTCTAACACTATTTGAAAGATTTGAAGCAAAACTTGAAAGTTCCTCCGGAAATCTTAAGAAAGCGGCCGTAGAATTATCTAAGGACTGGCGAATGGATAGGGCTTTACGTCGTTTAGAAGCAATGCTTTTGGTTGGAAACCGTGAACAAATTTTAGTCATTTCCGGGCAAGGGGACGTTCTGGAACCTGATGAGTGCATTATGGCAATAGGTTCAGGGTCAGCCAGCGCTCAAGCTGCGGCAAAGGCTCTTCTTAGATATACCTCAAAGACAAGCGAAGAAATAGTGAGAATTTCTTTGGAAATTGCTTCAGAACAATGTATTTACACCAACAACCATGTCAGCATGGAGACATTGTGAAATGAAAGAAGAAGTAATTCTTCTCCCCAGAGGGGAGCACACTCCCGATGAAACTGTTGTTGAACTTGACAAATTCATTATAGGACAGCATTTGGCGAAAAGGGCTGTGGCGATTGCCCTTAGAAACAGATATCGTCGCCGATTGATAAAGGAGCAGATAAAAGAAGATATTCGTCCAAAAAATATCCTTATGATGGGTCCGACAGGTGTGGGCAAAACCGAAATTGCGCGTAGGCTCGCTCAAATGGCCAATGCACCTTTTTTGAAAATCGAGGCAACAAAATTTACTGAAGTTGGATATGTTGGCAGGGATGTTGATTCGATGGTCCGGGATTTGGTTGAGCTAAGCATAAGAATGGTTCGTTCTCAAAAATTGGCATCTGTTGCCCCCAAAGCCACGGAAAGGGCGGAGGATAGAATATTGGAAATTCTTCTTCCTTCCCCATCCGGCAAACATCCCCTTAGCGGGTTTGAAAAGGACTCTTCAGAATCCGAGCAAGTGCCGATGAGTACTAAGGAGAATGGTTTTATGAAGAGTACGCGAGAGAAGTTTTTATCCAAACTTCGCGCGGGTGAGCTTGATGATAAGGTAGTTGAAATTGATGTAACCGAGTCTGTTACTCCCATGGTTGAGGTTATTTCTCAGAGCGGGGTTGAAGAAATGGGGTTCAATCTCCAAGGTTTTCAAAATATGCTTGGAAATATGTTCCCTGGAAAGCGAAAGCGCAGGAAAGTAAAGGTGGCTGAAGCCAAAGAAATCCTTTTCCATGAAGAAGTGGCCAGACTTTTAGATCAAGAGGAAATTCAGCGAGAGGCAGTTACTCTTGTTGAGGAAAGCGGAATAATTTTTTTGGATGAAATAGATAAAATTGCATCCTCCTACCAAACTAAGTCTGGACCCGATGTTTCAAGGGAAGGAGTCCAGCGCGATTTGTTGCCCTTGGTTGAAGGGACTACGGTTTTAACAAAATATGGGGTTATTCGAACCGACCATATTTTGTTTATCGCGGCTGGAGCCTTTAATGTAAGCAAGCCATCCGACCTAATTCCAGAACTTCAAGGGCGTTTTCCGATTAGAGTTGAATTGGAGAAACTTACCGCTCAAGATTTTAGACGAATCCTTACCGAACCTCAAAACGCCTTAATTAAACAGTATCAAGCCCTGTTAAAAGTTGAGGGAGTGCAACTTTCTTTTTCCTCTTTAGCTATTGACCGAATTTCCGAAATTGCCCAAGAAGTAAATAGCATTCAAGAGAACATTGGGGCTAGGCGTCTTCATACGATAATGGAAAGATTGCTTGATGAGATTAGTTTTAATACTCCCCAAAAGATTCAAGGCTGCATTGAAATTGAGCTGGACACCGTTGAAAAGGTATTGACTCCACTACTTAAAGACCAAGATTTAGCGCGATTTATTCTGTAAATTTCTGTTTTTTCTAAATTAATTTTCTCTAATCCAGGAGAATAAAGAATGTTTCAAAGGTTGACCGGCACAGGTACTTTTGACCTCTTAGTAAAAGGGCTTGAGGCATCCGCATTAAGGCATCAGGTAATTTCAAATAATATTGCTAACGTCAATACTCCTTTGTTCAAGCGGCAGATAGTATCTTTTGAATCGGAAATGGCAAGAGTATTTGATGGCAAAATTGATTTGATCGTACCCAGAACAAATGATAAGCATATTCCAATTGATCAAATTTCTTTTCGAGAGGTTTCTCCGGAAGTAATTACCGACAAGGTTCATATTATGCGCAATGACAAGAACAATGTTGATATTGACACCGAAATGACCGATTTAGCCAAGAATTCAATGACCTATCAAATTTTGGCGACAAGGTTATCGGCCTTGCTCGGGGATTTAAATGATGTTATTACACGAGGGGGTAGGGTTTAATGGGTATTTTTCGGTCAATTGACATTTCGGGGTCGGGTCTGTCAGCTGAACGTCTCAGAATGGACGTTATTTCCAATAACATTGCCAACGTAAATACCACACGAAGCGAAGACGGCGGCCCATTTCGGCGAAAACTGGTTATTTTTCAGTCAAGACAACCTAGAACAATGTTTCCGCAGTTTGCCAATAAATTTCCTCAAAAAGTAGGAAATGGAGTAAGGGCAATTCGAATAATGTCCGACCCGGCTCCTTTTAAACTTGTATACGATCCCAATCATCCGGATGCTGATGAAAAGGGTTATATTCGAACTCCTAATATTAATGTGGTCCATGAAATGGTTGATATGATAACCGCCTCAAGGGCCTATGAGGCTAATGTAACCTGTATCAATTCAGCCAAAGAAATGGTGAGTTCAGCGCTGGCCATCGGAAGGAGGTAAAAAACTAATGCGCGTTCTTTTTGATACCCCCGAATTTGATTTTTCTTCAAGATTTGAAACCGCCAAGGGAAATCCAAAAGAGCAATGGGAAAAATTTGGAGAACATTTGCGAACCGCTATCGACGAAGTTGACGATCTTGAAAAAAACTCCTTTAAACTTACCCAAGATGCCGTTCTTGGCAGGGTTGAAAATTTGCACGATGTCATGATTGCCGCCGAAAAAGCCAGGGTAGCAATGAATCTTACCTTAGAGGTTCGTTCAAAAGTTATTGAGGCATACAAAGAGATCATGCGTATGCAATTCTAGGTAATTTTTAGATATTTCGAATAGTGGCCTAGAATAGCATAAATGATTGAAAAGTTCGAGGTTGTAGCAAAATTACTGAGCGGAAGCTGGTCTGGATGCTTATTCCCCGCTTTCGCGAGGACAAGCTCGCGGGCATGACGAAAAACATTTGGTTAACATCCGACAATACCAAATTTTGAAGATTTTTTGAAGACGGGCCTTGATTAGGAGTAAAAAAGGGTGATTGAGTTTTTAAGACAAATCTGGCAGCCGATTTCAAAACTGCCAAGAACACAACAGATTGCGCTTGGGGCAATTGTTGGTTTGGTTTTTTTGGGAATCCTTTTTGCAACCTTATGGGGGGTTCAAAAAGAGTTTATTCCTCTTTTTGAGGAAGAATTGAAAATTGAAGATGCGGGAAAAGTTGTAAACAAACTTAAAGATTTAAATATTGAATACAAAATTGGAAAAAAGAGCTCTGATATTTTAGTATCCCTTTCCGATAAAAGCTACATTTTGTTGCAACTTGCACAGGAAAAAGTTCTTCCTCAGGCAAGACCAGGTTGGCA
>JACPTH010000062.1 GCA_016192885.1 bacterium
AAGCAAACCAACCTGAATTTTTTCATAGGTGAGCTTGCAATGAATACATTTTACTACATTTTCCACATTTGTAGAAAAAAATTTTGTACGTTTGAGTGAACTCGCAAAATTCAAGATTTCCGTTTTAGGGCGGCTTACAACATTCCCATTTTATTCGTTCGTGTATTATTTGTAGGGGGTTATTGCATACGCCCTAGGCGAAAGCATTTCGCCCATATGAGTGAGATGCGTTCGAATTTAATGAAATTGGAGGCTCTTGCAAAATTACTCGAAACCTGCCTTGGTAGGCGCAAACTTTACTTTGCGAAAACCAAGGTCCCGCAGGGTATAAAACCTGCGCTTACTTTGATCGCGAATGTTTTCGGAAAATAATTTTGCAAATACCTCATTGGTATTACTTATTTGCTTATTTCGAATTTGGAAATTGATAGCAGAATAATTTAGATTGCAAAACCTCCGTCAATTGGAAAAATGCTTCCGGTCGCCCAAGAGAATTCAGGATCTAGCATATGCGAAATAAATTGTGCAACTTCGCTCGGTTTTCCTAGTCTTCCTAAAGCTAGCCTTCGTTTTACTTCATCGCCGGCAATTTCCATGACTTGTCCGCTCATCGTACCTTCTAATGGTCCGGGGGAAACGACATTTACCAAAACTCCTCTTGATGCCATTTCAAGAGCAAAGGCGCGCGTAAAAGCTTCGAGTCCCGCCTTGCTAGCGGCGTAATTCGCCTGTCCGCGGCCGCCTTTCCTTGCCGAAACTGAAGATACAAAGAGAAATTTCCCGCGGCGCTGCCGAAATAAAATTTTCCCAAACGCGCGGGCGACGTTAAAAGCCCCGGTTAAATTTACCGCGAGAACCGAGTTCCATTCATCATCTTCCATGGATAGAACGAGATTGTCTCGGGTTATTCCGGCGTTAAAAACGACCGAATCAATCATTCCCATATTTAAGGAAGATTGAGCGGCAAGAGAAACCGAAGCCGGGTCGCGGACATCACAAGATAGGATAACCAATTTTTCGCGGAAGGTTTCCTTGAGAGCCTGGAGTCTTTCTAAATGGCGATTTCCGGTTGCTATGACGTTGGAGCCTTTTGAAAGAAAGGCTTCAGCGCAGGCGGTTCCCAAATCTCCGGTCCCGCCAATTAAAACAATTCGTCGGCCCTCAAGCATAAAATGGTTCTTTTTCTACCACCCGCCACCACCCCCACCACCCCCGCCACCACCACCACCACCGGTGCTCCAGGTCCATGAGGCGGGGAATTTATCCAGGTTACCTGGGCCCAAAGTATATTTCCCGGTTTTCCCGGTTGAATCGGTGTCGTCTACGCCACACCCTGTAATTGCCGCGGGGAGAGTCATCAAGATAGCAAGAACAAGAATTATGTACCATTTCTTTAAAAGCGACACTAGTTTTCCTCCTTTTCAATCCAAGGCTTGCTATTCTGATTCGGCAAAATTTATGTATTACTTAAGCATTTGAGTTCAATTAATAAGCAATTTTTCATTCGCTTAATTTCGGCCGCTACCAACTTTTTTGCTTGGGTTTGGAAAACTCCAGCAATTCTCGGCGTGAAGCGCTCGGGGTGAAGCGCTCGGCGCTAGGAGTCAGGGGATCGAAGTGAGCTGCCGGCGCTGCTAATAGAGAAGATTACATTTGGCCGAGAATGCTTGGGAAAACTCGCAAACCCTTCTCGAAAAAATTGCGAAAAATTCCCTTTTTCATGTTCGCTGTATTACGATCAGGGTAACATCGTCTTCTTGCGGGTTGTTTTTGCGAAAAGATACGACCTGAGAAAGGATTTTCTTATATTGTTTTTCGACGTCCAAAATAGGGCATTTTTTTAAAATATTTGTCCAAACATCATAACC